>JBGSWB010000040.1:0-4869 GCA_041752675.1 Sideroxydans sp.
AGAATGGCACGATGGCTTTGCCATTTGGTGACTTCCACATCTTGCGAATGAACAACATGATGTCGATGAGCGCATCCTCACCCACCGACTTGGCGACACTCGGCCACTCTTCCAGAAAGATCAGGATGGGTTCAGCACCCCTCCCCATCTTGCCAAGGAAGCGGGCTTGCTCGATGTATTCCTCCAACCCTTCATTGGATAGTTGTGCCAGCGCTTCCTGCATACACGCTGGAAACACTTCTGCCACGCGCGGGAAACCGCAATCCAAGTTCTTCCAATAGGATTGCAGCTCCGATGGAATCTCTACCACTGGGGTTGCCATGATTTATGCGAATGTCGCAGCGATGGCGTGATCCAATGTGTCGCGGATGTCCGCATCGTCGGTGATCGGTCGCACCAAAGCCATACGGCATGCCGCTTTGGCTTCGACGCCACCCTTGATCAATGTGGCCGCGTACACCAACAGGCGAGTGGAGATACCTTCATCCAGCCCGTGACCCTTGAGATTACGAGCTGCTTGACCAATCTTCACCAGCTTAGCTGCCAATTCAATTTCTATCCCCGCTTCTTTGCTCAAGATCTCAGACTCCACCTTCGCTTCTGGATAATCGAACTCGAACGCGGTGAAACGTTGCTTGGTGGATTGCTTCAAATCTTTCATCAGGCTTTGATAGCCAGGGTTATAAGAGATGACCAATTGGAAGTCTGGGTGCGCTTCGATCAGCTCGCCCTTCTTATCCAAGGGCAAGGTGCGACGATGGTCGGTCAGTGGGTGAATCACCACGGTGGTGTCTTGACGCGCTTCCACGATCTCGTCCAGATAACAGATCGCACCGATGCGCGCAGCCGTAGTCAATGGACCGTCCAACCAACGCGTGCCGTTGGCATCTAACAGATAGCGCCCTACGAGGTCGCTCGCGGTCATGTCTTCGTTACATGCCACAGTAATCAGTGGCTTGTTGAGCTTCCATGCCATGTATTCGATGAAGCGCGATTTGCCGCAGCCTGTCGGCCCTTTCACCATCACAGGCAAACGCGCTGCGTAGGCTGCTTCGTATAGCGCCACTTCATCGCTTTGTGCTTGATAGAAAGGTTCTTTGCCGACTTTGTATTGATCTTTATTTGTCATTTTTCACTCCTGTCCCGTGTGTGTCCACACCCACGAAACGGTATTGAATCTTGGAAAAAAACGCCCCCATCGTGTGGGGGCGCGTTTTTTTACTTCTTTCGATACAACTGAGCTTACTTGTGTACGCCCAGCTTTTCGCGCCATCCTGGGTAGATCTTGTCCGCGTCTTTGGGGAAAGACTCGAATGCACGCGCAAACTCTTTGTGAGATTTTGCGAACTCGATTGGATCGTGACCACCCTTCCAGCACTCGTATGATTGACGCAGAGAGATCGCGCCAGCAGCTGGAGAATCGATGTGACCGTATGAGCCGCCACCGGATGTGTTGATAACGTTGCCGTGGCCCAAGTTCTCGAAGAAGCCTGGCAGACGCAATGCGTTCATACCGCCGGAGATGATCGGTGTCGTTGGCTTCATGCCGTGCCACTCTTGATGGTAGAAAGGACCATCCGCAGAGTCACGCTCGATCATGTAAGCGATGATACGGTCGTCTTTGCCGCCTTCCATCTTGCCGAAGCCCATTGTGCCTACGTGGATGCCGGAAGCACCTTGCAAACGGGACATCTTCGCCAATACGAACGCTGTGTAGCCGCGCTTGGAGGATGGAGAAGTCACCGCACCGTGGCCTGCACGATGGTAGTGCAAGTATTGACCTGGGTATTGACGACGAGCTGTGGTGACCATGCCTGGGCCGCCGACATAACCGTCAACGAGGAATGCAACCTTGTTCGCATCTGGGCCAAAAGTTTCCAAGATGTAATCAGCACGTGCCAGCATTTCGTAGTGGTCGTCCGCAGTGATGTTGGCAGAGAACAGTTTTGCTTGACCTGTCTCATCCATCGCGCGCTTCATGGAGTCGTAAACCAATGGGATGACTTTCTTCGTTGGGCAGAAAGTCTGGTTGCCTTGTGGCTCGTCGTTCTTGATGAAGTCGCCCCCCAACCAGAATTGGTAAGCTGCCTTAGCGAATGGTTCTGGACGCAGACCCAACTTTGGCTTGATGATGGTGCCGGAGATGTAGCCGCCGTTCTCACGTGGGCGACCCAAGATATTCCACATATCGCTGATGTCCATGGCTGGGCCATCGAACAGACGCAACATAGACCAAGGAACGTAGAAGTCTTGCATCTGCAAGTTTTCAACGTCACCCATACCTTGGTTGTTACCAATGGCCAAGGTCAGGAATGAAACGATCATTGCGCGACCATCGGTCACGTTACGGTCGAACAATTCGTTCGGGTAAGCCACCTTCATGATGCCCTTGGCTTCGTCGATGAAGTACACCAGCGCGTCAACGCCCTTGGTGAAATCGTCGGTGGTGCTCACTTCAACGTTGGTGCCTGTCGAAGATTCAGCCGCGATGTGCGCAGCCACTTCCAGATATCCGTAACCCTTTGCAGGTGTCATGGCGTAAGCAACCAGAATGTGCTTGTCACCTTTGATCAGATCCTCTTCTTTCAAGCTTAGATCTGCATAACGATTTGATTGATCCATTGTCTTCTCCTCTGTCGTTAGAAATGTTTCTACTACGTTGCGAACTTTACGGCCTTGCTACTATAAATAACAGTCAAATATTTTTATCAGAACCATAAGGGGGTCTTATGGTTTAGAATCTCACCACCATGCTGCCATTGAGTTTGCGACAACTTCAGGTCTTCGAGAGCGTAGCCCGCCATTTGAACCATTCGCGCGCTGCAGCTGAGTTGTTCCTGTCGCAACCTGCGGTATCCATGCAGATCAAGCAGGCTGAACAGACTATCGGAATGCCCTTGTTCGAGCAAGTAGGAAAGAAGCTATTTCTGACCGAAGCAGGGCGCGAGATGCTGCACTACTCGCGTTCCATCATCTTATTGATGCAGGAGATGGAGACGGTGTTCGAAGAGATGAAGGGCTTAGAGCACGGTCATCTCGATATCGCAGTAGTGAGTACCGCCAACTATTTCATGCCGCAGTTGCTGGCTAAATTCATCCAAGCACACCCCAAGATCAAGGTAAGTCTTTCTGTCGCCAACCGCGATGCGGTGATCAAACAGCTTGAGGACAACAGCGCTGATCTTGCCATCATGGGGCAGCCGCCCGAAGGTACCGACATGGTGGCAGAGCCCTTCATGGAAAATCCCTTGGTCGTCATCGCAGCACCCACACATCCGCTTTCTTTAGCGTCTCATATCCAAGCTAAGCAGTTGGTGAGAGAGACCTTCTTGTTACGCGAACAAGGTTCGGGAACCCGTGGTGTGGTTGAACGCTTTTTCGCCAGCCACAAGCTACCACTCCCCGCACACATGTCTATGGACACCAACGAAGCCATCAAACAATCCGTGCAAGCAGGTATGGGCATCGGCATCATCTCTAGCCATGGCATCGAATTAGAACTCGAAACTAAACGACTGGTCGTGCTGGATGTCGATCACTTCCCCATCGTGCGTCATTGGTACATCGTGCACCGTAAAGATAAGCGCTCGTCTTTTGCCGCACAGGAATTGGCACGTTTCCTCGCGGAGGAGTCGCAGAACCGAGCGGTCAGCCTTTCTCCAGACATAATGAAGGAAGCGACTAACACGTCAAAATTGGCTAAATGATTGTCCAAACGGGGTCATACCTGTACAGTTAGGCACTCAAGCGACTTGGGCTAGAAACAAAATGAGCAAAGAAATCCTGGATTTTCTAAAAAAGAACGGCGAACGCCTCGATTCCGAGATTGCGGAAGCGATGGGGATCTCCCTAGCTAGCGCACGCACACAACTGGCTGAGCTCGCCGCGAAAGGCGAGATCATGGCCTGTCATTCCACTCGCTTCGACGCTAAAGGCAAAAAGATCGAGGGCATCAAATGCCGCTTGGCTGGTTTCATCCCCCCTGCAGCACCGGGGCGTAAATCCAAATCTCAGTTGAAGTTATCGTAACTTTTGCAGCAACGGTCTCGCCCTAACTACCTAGCAGGATATCCGCCTGCACTGACGACTCAAGTGCGGCATGCCATTGAGCAAGGCACTTTCGGCTCACTCCTCAAAACAAGGTATCCGTTTGTTCACGAAGTACGCACCGACAAGTCTTTATACGATTTCGTTGCAGCCATCAAGAATCAGCGACTGCGCAATACTGAGCCTTTGAGTCGCGTCGAATTCGATAGCAAGTTACACATCCTGAAGAACGCGCTAGGTACGCACACTACGATCTCCCGCGTGCAGGGCAGTAAACTCAAATCCAAACGCGAACTCCGCGTGGCCTCTCTCTTCAAAGAGATGCCGGAAGCTTTCCTACGCATGATCGTGGTGCACGAATTGGCACACTTGAAGGAACGCGAACACAACAAAGCCTTCTATCAATTGTGTCAGCATATGGAACCGGAATACGCGCAACTGGAATTCGAGCTACGCGCCTATCTGACTTATCTTGATGCGGGCGGTGCGCCGTTATGGTCAGCAACCGTATAAGACCGTTCAGTCCTCCAGCGACCTGACCTTCACCGTCTTCCCCTTCACCTTACCTGCTGATAGTTTTTTCACTGCATCGCGCGCGATGTTGCGGGCAACGGCAACGTAGGTAGACATATCTGTTACGTTTATCTTTCCCACTTGTTCACGAGTGAAACCTGCTTCGCCCGTGAGCGCCCCCAACACGTCCCCAGGACGGATCTTTTCTTTACGGCCACCGAGGATCTGCAAGGTCACCATAGGGGGAACCAAACGCGCATCGTTGGTGGTCTTCAGTTCATCCACTAGATGCCACTCCGGTTCGCTGCC
>JBGSWB010000041.1:0-4586 GCA_041752675.1 Sideroxydans sp.
CAACAAGCGTTGCGCCAAGACGGCCTGCACCGAAGATGCCACCATGTATTTCGGCACATCCATATCCACCAAACGGAACAAGGTGCCTGCCGAATCGCGGGTGTGCAATGTAGAGAAAACCAAGTGACCAGTCATCGCGGCTCGCATACCGATCTGTGCCGTTTCCGAGTCGCGCATCTCACCGATGAGGATGACGTCAGGGTCTTGGCGCAAGGCAGAACGTAACACCTTGGAGAAAGTGAGTTCGATCTTCTCGTTCACCTGCACTTGGTTGATGCCGGGCAAACGATATTCGACAGGGTCCTCTACCGTGATGATCTTTTGATCGACAGTGTTGATCTCTGCCAAACCTGCGTACAGGGTGGTCGTTTTACCCGAACCGGTAGGGCCTGTGACCAGCACCATGCCGTTACTACCTCGAATGATCTCGCGGAAACGTTTCAACATTTCAGGCGGCATACCCAACTTGTCCAGCGTCAATAAACTACCGCTCTGATTGAGCAGACGCATGACGACTGACTCACCATATTGGGTAGGCATGGTGGAGATACGCACATCCACAGTTTGTTCTCTCACACAGATATTGAAGCGTCCGTCTTGTGGCAAGCGTTTCTCTGAGATATCCAATCCCGACATCAGCTTCAAACGCAACGCAATCGAACCGGCGATCTTGCTATCGGCTTCCGTCTGCAAATGCAAAGCGCCATCGATGCGGAAGCGAATCTGCAAACGTGTCTCCTGCGGTTCGATGTGTACGTCGGATGCGCCGACCTGCGCAGCATCTTCGAACATGGTCTGTAACAGCTTCACCACTGGCGCTTCTTCCGTGCCAACGGTATCGCTCAGCGCACCAAAGTCGATGTAGCCTTCGCCCAAGTCTTCGGAAATCTCGCGCGCCAGACCGCTGATCTCGTCGGTACGGCGATAGACGCGGTCGATGGTCTCAAGCAGTTGACCTTCAGTGACCACTGCCACGTCGATGTCTCGCTTGAGAATGCGCAATATCTCGTCGAATGCGAAGAGGTCGGTCGGATCGGTCATACCGATGAGTAAAGCGCCGTTACGCTCTTCCAGTGCGATAGCACGGAAGCGCCTTGCCTGATTCTCAGGCAAGCGACGCACGATCTCTAAGTTGGGGTTGTAGTACTTAAGATTGATGTAGGGGATGTTGAGCTGCTTAGCCAACGCCTCAGATATCTGATCTTCAGTGATGAAGCCATTGTCCACCAGCACGCGACCTAGTTTTCTACCCGTGCGTTTCTGCTGATCCAACGCAAACTGCAACTGGTCGAGCGAGATGAGTTTTTGCTGTACCAGCAAGTCGCCCAAGCGAACTTTTTCCGGACGCGCCATAATTACCCCTGAAGTTATTCCATCACATCCAACAAACGGGGCGAAAGTTAGCTGTTTTCCCGTTTCCTGACAAGGCTTTTCACAATATCCATCAAGGCGTTTCTCATGTTCGAAGTCATTCTGTACCAACCGGAGATACCCCCCAACACCGGCAACGTCATCCGCCTTTGCGCTAACACGGGAGCACACCTACATTTGATTCGCCCTTTGGGATTCGATCTAGATGACAAGCAATTGAAGCGAGCCGGGCTGGATTACCACGAATATGCCTCGATGAAAGTGCATGACAGCTTACAAGAGTGCCTACAGACTTTGCCGAATTCACGCCTGTTCGCCTTCACCACGAAAGGGGCGCACCCATTCCACGAAGTGCGCTATCAAGCGGGAGATGCGTTCTTATTCGGACCTGAGAGCCGAGGCTTGCCTAGCGAGATATTGGAATCTTTGGATCCAGAACAGCGTTTGAGATTGCCCATGCTGCCAAACAGCCGCAGCTTGAACCTTTCCAATACAGTCGCTATCGCGGTGTATGAAGCTTGGCGGCAATGCGGATTCGAGGCGCGCTGATCACTGTTGCGCGCGATATTGCCCGGTACTGGAGAACTCTTCTCCGGGTTGGCGACTAAGCAATGCTTCCACCGCTTTATCCGCCGCCAGATTCTCGTATAACACACGATATACGGCTTGGCAGATAGGCATCTCGACACCTTGCTGCTGGGCGATACGCTGCACCTCACGTGCGGTATAGACACCCTCGGCAACGTGACCGAGTTCACCCAAGATGGTGGATAGCGAATGTCGCTGTGCGAGCAACATGCCGACTTGTCGATTGCGCGAGAGGTCGCCCGTACAGGTCAGGATAAGGTCGCCCACCCCCGACAACCCACCCAGCGTCTCCGCACGACCGCCCATCTGCAAGCCGAGGCGCGACATCTCAGCCAAGCCCCGTGTGAGCAACGCAGCGCGTGCGTTCAAGCCCATCTGCATGCCATCGCAGATACCCGCAGCGATCGCCAATACGTTTTTGATCGCGCCACCGATCTCTACCCCGACCACATCGGTGCTGGAATAGATGCGCAAACGCGAGTGGTGCAATGCTTTGGCTGTACGTTGCGCGAACTCGCCATCGGTAGAGGCCAGTGTCAGGGCCGTAGGTAAGCCACGCGCGACTTCTTGGGCGAAGCTAGGCCCAGTCAATGCACCGCGCGGGAAAGCCGCAGGCAATGTCTCGTTGACGATTTGATGAGGTAGTAATGAGGTGATGGTCTCAATGCCTTTGCACAGCCAGATGACACCCACTGGCTTCGACAGCGAAGCGATCTGCTGCATCACCGGACGCAGACCCGATACCGGCACTGCTGCGATGATCAGCTCTACATCCTGTAGCGCTTGGTTGAGATCGGAGGTCACGGCAAGATTATTTGGGAGTTGAGTGTCCGGCAGATAGCGCTGGTTGCGATGTGTGTCGCGCATCGCAGTCGCTTGCACCTCATCGCGCGCCCACAGGGTGACCTCGTGCCGTGCAGCAAAGCTGATCGCCAGCGCCGTACCCCATGCCCCAGAACCTAGAACCGCGATCCGCATCAATGTCCCCAGACGTCTTTGCTTTTCACGTAACCGGAAGTGCCATCGCGATGGCGCACTTTGACCCAGCCAGCACCCGCGTTGCCCAACCATTCCAAACCAAGTTGACGCGGTGCGATGAACGCGACCGTAGCGCTGTCATCCCAATTAGTTCGCACTGTAGTGGTCTCTGCCGTCACCACCACATAACGCTTGCTACTGAGATTGCGCTTCTCGATCCAGAATATCTTGCCGCCTGAATCACGTACTTTGACCCAGTTCTCCAACACGACGATCTGCTCCAGCGGCAGATAACGCGTGGCGACGAACAGTTTGTTCGCTTTGAGAGAATTCGCGTCGTAAAGGATCGCAGGTTCCACCACCGACACGTACTCGAACGCCGCAGCCGTTTGGCTGACAACGAAGAGCAACAATGCAGTGGCGAGGTGTTTCATCAATGTTTGACGGTTGCCGCCGCTTCAGCTTGGGCTTGCGCCTGTTGCTTTTGCTGTTGGTAGATGACATCGAAGTTGATCGGATTGAGCAGCACCGGCGCGAAACCGCCACGCACGGCGACGTCAGACACCACTTCGCGCAGATACGGATAGAGAAGGTTCGGGCACATCACAGCCAATACGCTCTCCATCTCTTCCGCGGGGATGTTGCGTATCTGGAAGATACCCGCTTGTTTAGCTTCGATGAGGAACATGGTCTTATCTTGTTCGGGCAACTTCGCTGTCACGGTGATGGTGACCACGACTTCGAATATCCCATCATCGATGGACGCTGCTTGAGTCTGCAATTGCAAATCGATCTGTGGATTGACGCGCTCCAAAAAGATAGCTGGCGCGTTCGGGATCTCCAACGACAGGTCTTTCACATAGAGCTTCTCGATATTGAATACGGGTACTGCGGGTGCTGCGGCGGCTTCAGTCATTTCTATTCCTTGTTAATTGTTAAGCAGAGGCATCAAGCCCCCAGCTCGGTCTAGTGCGTACAAATCATCGCATCCGCCCACGTGCGTCTCGTCGATATAGATTTGCGGCACAGTACGGCGCCCAGTCTTTGCTTCCATCAGTTCACGTTGTTCTGGCTGCAAGTCGATGCGTATCTTCTCGATCTCTTTCACCCCTTTGCTCAATAACAATCGTTCTGCATTGACGCAGTAGGGACAAACAGCTGTGCAGTACATGATGACTTTAGCCATGGCTCATCTTTCCAATGGCAGATTGGCTTTTTGCCAAGCCATGACACCACCCGTCAGCAAGTGCGGTTTGAATCCTTGTTTGTTCAAGAATACCGTCGCCCCTGCAGCGCGCGCACCACTGCGACATACGACGACGATGGGGCGTTCGCGATATTTCTCCAACTCACCGATTCGATCCTTCAACTGTCCTGTCGGGATCAAACGGCTGTTGATGATGTGCCCAGCGTCATATTCACCTTGCTCGCGCACATCCAACACGACCGCGTTCTGACGGTTGATCAGATTCATCGCATTCAGCGTATCCACCTCTGCGATTCCACGTAGGCGATTGCCATAGAACGACCAGAACAACATATAGCCGCTGATGAAAGTGATGGAGACGGTGAGAACGTTATTTTCTAGAAACTGCAGCACGCTGGTACTCCTCGTATTTTTGGGTGGCGAATTCTAACAGAGGAGCAAA
>JBGSWB010000042.1:0-14473 GCA_041752675.1 Sideroxydans sp.
ACGTTGATTTTCATGGTGTGCTCCTTGAGTGTTTTTTGAAAAGGGAGCGCATAATAATTTGGAATAGAAGCATGGTATGTGAGGAAACTCACAAAGTTCTGTTTTGACCTTGAGATAGGAGTGGTTTCCTGTTCCAATCCCGCATCATTCCAAACATTAGGAAAAGACATGGCGCAGGCAAGTATCGGCATCATCGGAGGAAGCGGGGTCTATGACATCGCTGGATTGGAGAACAAACGTTGGGAGAAGGTGGAGTCATCTTTCGGTGAGCCATCGGACGAACTGTTGTTCGGAGAACTCAATGGTGTGAAGCTCGCCTTCCTGCCGCGCCATGGTCGAGGCCACAAGATACCGCCATCCGAGATCAACTTTTGCGCCAATATCGACGTACTGAAACGAGTGGGGGTGACTGATGTCATCTCAGTCAGTGCGGTCGGATCACTACGTGAACATCTGAAGCCCGGCACCTTCGTCATCGTCGATCAATTCATCGACCGCACCTTCGCTCGCAACAAATCCTTCTTTGGCACAGGCTTGGTGGCGCATGTCTCCATGGCGCATCCGGTCTGCAAACGTCTCGGAGATCATATCGAAGCAGCAGCGAAAGAAGCGGGCATCAACGCCTTACGTGGCGGTACCTATCTGGTGATGGAAGGCCCGCAGTTCTCTAGCCTCGCTGAATCCGAGCTTTACCGCCAATGGGGTTGCGATGTCATCGGCATGACCAACATGCCCGAAGCCAAACTCGCCCGCGAAGCCGAACTTTGCTACGCCACTGTGGCGATGGTCACCGACTACGATTGCTGGCATCCCGATCATGACCACGTGACGGTGGATCAGATCATCAAAGTGTTGTTGGATAATGCGGATTAAAGCCAAGACACTGGTGAAACAAGTCGTGCCGCGCGTGGGTTCTGATGTCAAAGCGTGTGATTGTGGTTGCCGTAGCGCATTGCAATATGCACTCATCACTGCACCAGAAGCTCGCGATGTGGCGATGAAAGAAAAACTTCAAGCGATAGCGGGGCGAGTGCTTTAACGATTCATCCCCATCCGAGCGTGTGTTGTTGGTGCTTTAGCACCGTACAACCACGGCCTACCCCTTGCGGGTGTAGCCTTCCCCCTGAAATGGGGAAGGAACGTTCCCTCCCCCATGCAGGGGGAGGGTTAGGGTGGGGGTAGAAACTCAAGGATAACAATGAACGACCAACAATTACGCCAACAACTCCTAGCCGCTTCGCGCCACCTAGTCGAACTCGGCCTCAATCGCGGTACGGCAGGCAACGCCTCGTTGCGTCACGGCGAAGGCATGCTCATCACGCCTTCTGCGCTGCCTGTAGTGGAGATGACGACAGACAGTATGGTGCACATGGACTTGGAAGGTAAGGTGCTGCAAGGCGGCAAGCCCTCCAGCGAATGGCGCTTCCACCGCGACATCTTCAAAGCACGTCCAGAGATCGGTGCGGTGCTGCACATGCATTCCATTTACGCCACCACCATTGCCTGTCTGGGCAAGGACGTGCCTGCTGTGCATTACCACATCGCCATCGCGGGCGGCGACAGCATCCGTTGCACGCCGTACACCATCTTCGGCGAACAGAACCTGTCTGACTTGGCACTCGATGCACTGCATGACCGCAAGGCTTGCCTGCTGGGTAACCACGGCATGATCGCCCTAGGTAAAGACTTGGCCGATGCATTGTCCGTCGCGCAAGAAGTCGAATATCTGTGCGAGATCTACTGGCGCACCCTGCAAGCAGGTACACCGCAGATACTCACTGCGCAACAGATGCACGCGGTAAAAGAAAAATTCGTCGAATACAAACGACGAAATTGAATTTCATTCCCTCCCCCATGCAGGGGGAGGGTTATGGTGGGGGTAGAAGCGTCATGACTTAATGACTCTACCACCATCCCAGCCTTCCCCCTGCATGGGGGAAGGAGTTGAGAAGAGGGTTGTTTGTAGTGTGACTTGAAAAATCTAGCGAGAGAAAAATGCCCATCAAATCCAAGATACGCACCGTCCCCCATTACCCCAAACAAGGTATCCAGTTTCGCGATATCACCACCTTGCTCAAAGACCCAGAGGGTTTCCGAGCCACCATCGACGAACTGGTACGCCGCTATAAAGATGTGAAGATAGACAAGATCGCCGGCATCGAATCGCGCGGTTTTATCCTTGGTGCGCCATTGGCTTATGCCTTGGGCAAAGGCTTCGTGCCCATTCGCAAGAAAGGCAAGCTACCTGCCGAGACCATCGGCCACGACTACGCCCTTGAATACGGCACTGACCGTATCGAGATACATACCGATGCCATCCAAAAAGGCGAGAAGGTATTGCTGGTGGACGACCTCATTGCAACGGGTGGAACAGCCGAAGCCGCCTGCATCCTCATCGAAAAGATGGGCGGCAACATCGTCGAGTGTTGTTTCATCATTGACCTGCCGGATATCGGTGGGCGCGCACGGTTGGAGAAACTGGGGCAGAAAGTGTTTGCCTTGTGCGAGTTTGAGGGCGACTAGCAGTGTGGAAGTTCGGCTCAAACAAATGTCAAATATATTTGACATTCAAAGCTTGCCTTGAGTAGCATCCATCCCATGCTCCTAAATCTCAAAACCGCAGGGCTTCAAATCAAGCAATCCCGTCTCAAGGCGGGCGTTAGTCAGGCCGAGTTGGCGAGCTTGGCCGATGTCTCGCGCGCAACCATCAATGGGTTGGAGAATGGTTCCGTCAATGAGATTGGGGTGAATCGTCTCAATCGCATCCTATCGGTGAGTCTGAATTTGGTCAGCTCACACGAAGTGGCTACAACATCCCCACGCAAGTCCGCCAGTCTAGATTTGTCCTTCCCCTACGACTGGAGCAACTCTGCTATGTCCGATTTGTTGCTGATCGACAAGGTGGTGGAGCGAGGTCTGTTTGAAGACATGGCAAAAGTTGCCGCCCGTTTTGGCACTAAGCCATTACGCCGTTCCATCGACAAGTTCACGATCAAGCACCAAGCAAGCGCACCTACCTTGAATAGGATGTTGGGCAACATCGAAAAGGCACTGCATGCTCAAGCTTGATTGCATGCCAGAGCGCACCCGGCGCGTATTCGAGGTGCTGGCGAAAGAGCCTTTGATGAAAGGCTTTGTCCTGATCGGCGGCACGGCACTGTCCATCCAGATCGGCCACCGATTGAGTGAAGACTTGGATTTCTGGTTGCCTGAAAAATTCATGTCAAAAGAACGCGTCGATTCCATCCTAATCAACTTGGGACAGCATGGCATCCCTCACGAATTCGCCACCCCCGCTTGGAAAATATCGCAAGCACGCATCAATGGCATCGACCTGTTATCGCAAAGCCGCGACCACATCATCGGCGGCGTGAAGGTCACCTTCTTTGCCCGCGACGATGTTCCCTACCGCCACTTCGCGCAGATGCAGAGAATCAAAAGAAAAACCCGTTTCAGCATCGCCGACGAAGAAGCGCTGTTCAACATGAAGTCATGGCTCATCTCGCAAAGAGTCAGATCGCGCGACCTGTACGACTTGATGATTCTGATGCAACGCGGCAAAACACTACAAGACATCCTCGATGCCGGAGTGCATGCCGATCCGTCATTTCAGCGCGAATACGCGAAAGAAGTGTTGGTCGGCAATGTTCCACTCGATGCGGATGATGAAGGGTTTGAATCTATCGCATTGGATGTCACACTGAATGACATGTACCAATACTTTCTGGCGGCAGTTAACGAATATGAGATGAGTCTTGCAAGCACGATTAGCAAAGCGATGCTGGCGAGGGAATGAGCGGCAACATCGTCGAGTGTTGTTTCATCATTGACCTGCCGGATATAGGTGGACGCGCAAGATTGGAGAAGCTGGGGCAGAAAATGTTTGCGTTGTGTGAGTTTGAGGGGGATTGATTTTGAACTGGCTCGAAAATAACCGAGGATAAGCAATGAGTAAAAACACGAATGAACATGGGATTCCATTCAAATTTCGAAAGGGTGCACTAATCGGTGAACCGGATGCGGAAAGTGATGATCATTTTTTGAGCCAGTGTTTTGTTGATACCGGTGATTATGGAACACTAGTCGACTGTGGTAATCCACATAGAATAATTGTAGGGAGGACGGGGGCAGGTAAAAGTGCACTGATTCAACATCTCATTCGAAATGAAGAAAATGTGATTGAAATTTCACCTGAAAATCTTTCACTTAATTTTATTTCAAACTCTGGCGTAATTGCCATTCTAGAAAAAGCTGGAGTTAAGCTTGACCTCTTTTACACAGTGCTTTGGAAGCATGTGATCGCAACTGAATTATTAAAACGAAAATACCATTTGGCAAATGAGGAGAAAACCAAAAATTGGTTTTCCAGTTTTCTACCTGCATTGAAAAAGAAGGATCAGAGTAAAGAAAGAGCCTTGGAGTATTTGAAGGATTGGGGAGATAAATTCTGGAAGGAAACAGAATACCGAGTGAAAGAGGTAACACAGAAACTCGAAAAAGATGTGCAAGCCCAGCTTGGGGTAGATTTTGCGGGATTGAAGCCACAGGTCGGCGCAGAGCAAAAATATTCTGAAGAACAGCGAACAGAGGTAATACACAAGGCTCAAAAAGTTGTTAACAATATTCAGATAAAAGCACTATCAGATGTGATGCAGTTGCTCGCTGATGAGGTGTTTAATGATGATCAGCAAAAATATTTCGTAGTTATTGACAAGCTCGATGAAAATTGGGTTGAAAATGATTTGCGATATCGCTTAATTCGCGCGTTGGTTGAAACGGTTAAGGATTATCGAAGAATTAAGCCGGTAAAAATTATTGTTGCATTAAGATTGGATTTACTTCAGACCGTTTTTGAACGAACCAGAGACGCAGGATTTCAAGAGGAAAAATATCAGTCACTATTGCTCCATTTAAATTGGAGTCCACAATATTTGGAGAAAATGTTAGATGAGCGTGTTGGCATATTAGTGAGTGAGCAGTACACCAAGACTCCTGTAAAACTTAGAACCATATTTCCCGCGCATATTGGGAAAGAAAGCTTTATTGATTATTTAGTGAACAGGACACTTTGTCGGCCAAGAGATGCAATTGCTTTTGTGAATGAATGTATTAGAAGGGCGGAAGGTAAGGGGGGGTGAGTGTTCAAACAGTCAGAGATGCTGAGCGGGAATATTCGGCTCAACGAATTGAGTCACTGGCATATGAATGGTTTGTTCAGTACCCGAAGCTGAAAGATTGCATAGATATTTTGGAACGAATGCCGTCGGAATTTAAGTTGTCTGCGATTACTAAGGAAAAGGTGGAGTCATTTGCTTTGGCCCATGCTATCGACGGGGAGCATGATGCAGATCCGATTATTCGTGCTGCCTATGCGTTTATTAATAGCGGACAGTCTAACCAGCATCCATTCGTCATTGCACTCGTAAAGGTGTTGTTTAAGGTGGGAGTGTTGGGAATAAAGCCTGATGGTTTTACAGGGCAGTTGTGGGTGCAAACGAGCGAACGAATACCTTCTGATGGTCAAATTAAGCCAAGTTCAACTGCGTACATTCATCCGATGATTTGGAGTCATCTAGGGATTATTGTGACTAGTTCACATCGTTAAAAGTTTTAGTTTAGTGGTGTGGTAATGAATTGATCCGTATGAAATTAGGGATATATTCAATGAAAGTCGAAACACTGCGCTGGTTCAACAACAGGCTGGAGATGGTGGATCAGCGCATCCTGCCTGCCGCCTTTGAATACCTGAGTTACTACACCGCTGCTTCGGTGGCGGAGGGCATACGCAGCATGGTGGTGCGTGGTGCGCCGGCGATTGGGGTGGCGGCGGCTTATGGGGTGGCGCTGGAGGCGTTGCGGTTGTCTCAGCTCCTTCCCCCGGGCAGGGGGAAGGTTGGGAGGGGGGTGGACTCCGTGAACAATGCTACCCCCTCCCTAACCCTCCCCCTGCATGGGGGAGGGGATGGTTCGGTGGATTTCAAGGCAGGTATGGAAGCGGGCTTCACGGTGCTGGCGGCCAGCCGTCCGACGGCGGTGAACCTGTTCTGGGCGTTGCAGCGTATGCGCAAGGTTTGGGAGGGCGTCGCGACACAAACACCACAGCAGATCGCGCAGCGATTATTGGCCGAGGCTCATGAGATATTGTACGAGGACATCCGCATCAACAAGGCGATGGGCGCGCACGGCGCGGCCTTACTAAAAGACGGAGCGCGAGTGTTGACGCATTGCAATGCGGGCGCATTGGCGACGGCGGGTTGGGGCACGGCGCTGGGGGTGTTCCGTTCGGCGGTGGAGGCAGGTAAGAAGATATCGGTCATCGCCGATGAGACGCGACCTTTTCTGCAAGGCGCACGGCTGACGGCTTGGGAGATGGTGCAGGAGAACATCCCGGTGACGCTTATCACCGACAACATGGCGGGTTACATGATGGCGCAGGGCGAGGTGGATGCTGTGGTGGTGGGCACGGATCGGGTGGCGGCCAACGGTGATGTGGCGAACAAGATCGGTACTTATATGGTCGCGGTGCTGGCCAAGCGCCACAACATCCCGTTCTATGTGGCATGTCCACTCTCGACCATTGACCTGAACATCGCTTCGGGCAAGGACATCCCCATCGAGGAGCGTTCGGTAGAGGAAGTGAAGGGATTTCGCGACTATCAATGGGCGGCTGAAGGGGTGAAGATTCGCAATCCTGCCTTCGACGTGACCCCGGCAGAGTTGGTGACGGGATTGATCACTGAGCGAGGTGTGGTGTTGCAGCCGGATGCGCAAGGTATTCGGAAGCTGATGGCGGGTGTGGCATCCTAAAAAAACATCCCTAACCCTAACCCTCTCCCATAGGGCGAGGGGACTTAGCACCTTCCTCCGCTATAGGAAGGTGGGGATGAGGGGGCTTCTTGGTTTTCCCTTAAATACCTGTTTCCATTAGTGCATTCCTTTGGTACAATCCGCGCCGTTTTCAGATGGGCTTCGAGCCCGTTTTTTATTTGTGGGTACGAATATGGATGTGGCAAAACTGGTTGATACGACGCTGACTGGTATGGGATACGAGTTGGTCGATCTGGAAGTCTCTGGGCGCGGGCTGATGCGCGTGTTCATGGATAAGCCTGAAGGTATCTCGGTCGAGGATTGTGAGCGCGTGAGTAACCAGTTGGTGCGCTTGTTCACAGTCGAAGGTGTGGCGTATGAACGCCTAGAGATATCTTCACCTGGTTTGGATCGAGTATTGAAGAAAGAATCTGACTTCGTGCGTTTCGCGGGGCAGAAGGCAAAATTCAAATTGCGCATGCCTGTGAATGGAAGCAAGAATTTCGTCGGTGTCATCGGCGAATTGAAAGATGGAGTTTTGCAGTTGGATTTGGAGGGCAGTTCGGTTGCAATAGAACTGTCGAATATAGATAAGGCACGCATAGTGCCTGTGTTTTGAAGTCTCGGAGATAGCGATGAGTCGTGAAGTTCTGTTGTTGGTAGATGCCTTGGCGCGTGAGAAGAACGTGGACAAGGAGATCGTGTTTGGCGCGTTGGAGTCCGCTTTGGCTTCCGCCACGAAGAAGCGTTTCTCTGATGAAGAGGCGGATGTGCGCGTGAGCATCAATCGTCAAACCGGTGAATACGAGTCTTTCCGTTGCTGGCAAGTGATGGATGACGAGACCTTCGAGACGCCTGAGCTGCACATCAAGCTTGAAGAAGCGCAGAAACGTGATCCAGCTATTCAGTTGGAAGAATTCATCGAAGAGCCTTTGGAGAACATCGACTTCGGGCGTATCGGTGCACAAGCTGCCAAGCAAGTCATCTTCCAAAAGATCCGCGACGCAGAGCGCGAGCAGATCTTGGCTGACTTCATGGAGCGTAACGAGCATCTGGTCTCCGGCACCATCAAGCGTATCGAGCGCGGCAACGCGATCGTCGAGTTCGGCAAGATCGAAGCCTTGTTGCCACGCGATCAAATGATCCCGAAAGAGAATCTGCGCGTGGGCGACCGTGTGCGTGCCTATTTGTTGCGTGTGGATCGCACTGTTCGCGGGCCGCAGATCATCTTGTCGCGTATCACTGCTGAATTCTTGAAGAAGTTGTTCGAGTTGGAAGTGCCTGAGATCGAAGAAGGTATCTTGGAGATCGTCAGCGCATCGCGCGATGCGGGTTCTCGTGCCAAGATCGCTGTGCGTACCAATGACCAACGTCTTGATCCAATAGGCACTTGCGTTGGTATGCGCGGTTCGCGCGTGCAAGCGGTGACCAATGAATTGGCGGGCGAGCGTGTGGACATCATCTTGTGGGCAGACGAGCCAGCGACCTTCGTCATCAACGCCTTGGCGCCTGCTGAAGTGAGCAGCATCGTGGTGGACGAAGACAAGCACAGCATGGATGTCGTCATCGAAGAAGAGAATCTGGCGCAAGCCATCGGTCGTGGCGGTCAGAACGTACGTCTGGCTACCGAGCTGACAGGTTGGGAGATCAATCTGATGACGGTGGAGCAATCTGCCGAGAAGAACGAGCAAGAGTTCGCGGTGATTCGCAATATGTTCGTTGCCAAGCTGGATGTTGACGAAGAAGTGGCAGATATCTTGGTGCAGGAAGGTTTCAACACCTTGGAAGAAGTCGCCTACGTAGAGCTGGAAGAGATGTTGGCGATCGAGGCGTTGGATGAAGAGACGGTGAACGAGTTGCGTAGCCGCGCACGTAACGCACTGTTGACCGCAGCGATCGTGAACGAAGAGCAAGTCGAGCACGGTATCGAAGGTCTATTGAAGATCGACGGCATGGATGAAGAGACTGCGCGCACATTGGCTGGTAAAGGTGTGGTAACGCAAGATCAACTGGCCGATCTGGATGGTGACGAGTTGGTAGAACTGACTGGCATGGATGCTGAACGTGCGAATCAGTTGATCATGACGGCGCGTGCGCCTTGGTTCGTATAAGTAATATAAGTCCGCAGGACTGAAGGAATGCAATGGGAAAAATGAATGTCGCTCAATTCGCTGGGGAGCTTGGTCTTCCAGTCGAACTGCTATTAGAGCAGTTGAAATCGGCTGGTGTAGATAAGAAGGCTGACTCCGACGCGATTTCTGAGCAGGATAAGGCCAAGTTGCTTGAGCATCTGCGCAATGCGCATGGTGGCGCGAGCAAGGGCAAGATCACTGTGACGCGTCGTGAAACGACTGCTATCAAGAAGACCGATAGCACGGGTAAAGCGCGCTCCATTCAAGTCGAAGTACGTAAGAAGCGCACCATCGCCGCGCCTACTGCACAGACAGAAGAGAAGCCAGCACCAGTCGTTGAGGTGGTGGCTGAAACTGCACCTGCACCTGTAGTGAAGCCAGCGCCAGTAAGAGCTAAGGGTGTCTTGGACGAGCAGCAGATGAAGGCGCGCGAAGAAGAGGCTCGCCTCCAAGCTGAACTGGCATCACGCCAAGCGGCTGAGATCGAAGCTAAACAAGCACGCTCTAAGCGTAAATCGTCGGTTGAGGAGCCTAAGCCAGAGCCGAAACCTGAACCCGTCGTTGAGGTGAAGGCGGAAGTGGTCGCACCAGTCGTCCCCGCAGAAAAACAAGAAGGCACTTTACATAAACCTACGCTCAAGCCGGGCGACAAGGTGTCGAAGCCAGCTAAGAAAGTAGATAAAGCACCCGCGAAAGACAGTCCTTGGGATGAAGCTGGACACAAGAAACGTCCGCCGTCACGCAATACTGACCCGCGGGCTAACGTAGGCGTTCGTGCAGGAAGTTCGCTACGTGCAGGTCGCCATGACAAGCACAGCAAACAGCACGATACCGCTCAGCATGCGTTCACATTGCCAACCGAAGCGATCGTGCAAGAAGTGATGATTCCAGAGACCATCACTGTGGCTGAGTTGGCACAAAAGATGTCCATCAAAGCGGCTGAGATCATCAAGGCGCTGATGAAGATGGGTTCGATGGTAACCATCAACCAAGTGCTCGATCAGGAGACGGCGATGATCATCGTCGAAGAGTTGGGACATAAAGCGGTCCAAGCTAAGCCGGATGATCCTGATGCGTTCTTGATGGATGCGGTAGAGCATGAAGACGCGGTGCTGGAAGCGCGCGCGCCTGTGGTGACTGTGATGGGTCACGTCGACCATGGTAAGACTTCTTTGCTGGATTACATCCGTCGTACTCGCGTTGCGAGTGGTGAAGCGGGTGGCATCACACAGCACATCGGTGCATACCATGTGGATACGCCGCGCGGCATGATCACTTTCCTTGACACTCCAGGTCACGAAGCGTTTACGGCGATGCGTGCTCGTGGTGCAAAAGCGACCGACATCGTGATCTTGGTCGTTGCTGCGGATGACGGCGTGATGCCGCAAACGAAAGAAGCGATCCATCACGCGAAAGCGGCAGAAGTGCCTATCGTGGTGGCGATCACCAAGATCGATAAGCCAGATGCGAACTCTGAGCGCGTGCGCCAAGAGTTGGTTGCTGAAGGTGTCGTTCCTGATGATTGGGGCGGTGATGCGATGTTCGTTGAAGTCTCTGCGAAGACAGGTCAAGGCATCGACACCTTGTTGGAAGGTATCTTGTTGCAAGCCGAAGTATTAGAGCTGACAGCTGCTAAGAACACGAGTGCCAAGGGTGTCGTCGTCGAGGCGCGCCTAGATAAAGGTAAGGGTGCTGTGGCGACCTTGCTGGTGCAATCCGGCACTTTGAAACGTGGCGATGCGATCTTGGTAGGTTCCGTCTCTGGTCGTGTTCGCGCGATGCTGGATGAGAACGGCAAGAACATCACCGAAGCAGGTCCATCTATCCCAGTCGAGATTCAAGGTCTATCCGAAGTGCCAGTGGCTGGTGCGGACTTCCTCGTATTGGCTGACGAGAAGAAGGCGCGCGAGATCGCCTTGTTCCGTCAAGGCAAGTTCCGCGACGTAAAACTGGCGAAACAACAAGCCGCGAAGTTGGAGAACATGTTCGAGCAGATGGGCGAGGGCGAAGTGCGTTCTCTGTCTGTCATCGTGAAGGCCGACGTTCAAGGTTCGCTCGAAGCCATCGCTGGTTCCTTGCAGAAACTGTCCACCTCTGAGGTCAAGGTCACTCTGATCCACAGTGGTGTAGGTGCGATCTCCGAGTCTGATGTCAACTTGGCACTGGCTTCCAAAGCAATCATCATCGGTTTCAATTCACGTGCCGATGCAACGGCGCGTAAATTGGCAGAATCGTCTGGCGTGGACATCCGTTACTACAACATCATCTATGCGATGGTGGATGAGATCAAAGCGGCACTGTCTGGCATGCTGGCTCCAGAGAAGAAGGAGAGCATCATCGGTATGGTCGAGATCCGTCAGGTGTTCACCATCTCCAAGGTTGGTACCATCGCAGGTTGCTACGTCACCGAAGGTATGGTCAAACGCGGTTCCAGCGTACGTGTGCTGCGCAACAATGTGGTCATCCATACGGGCGAACTCGATTCCTTGAAGCGCTTCAAGGATGATGCCAAGGAAGTCAAATCCAACTTCGAGTGTGGTCTGTCTTTGCGCGGCTTCAACGATTTGGAAGTCGGCGATTTCTTGGAAGTGTTCGAGATCGTTGAAGTGGCGCGGGCGCTCCAATAAATGGCAAAGGACTACGCACGCACCGATCGAATCGCCGAACAGATCCAGCGCGAGCTGGCTCAACTGATACGGCTGGAAGTCAAAGATCCGCGCGTGCGTAAGGTCACCTTGACGGGAGTCGAGGTCACTAACGACCACGCTCATGCCAAAGTTTTCTATACCTCTTTGGACGGCAATAGCCCAGAGTTGCTACAAGGTTTGGAACGTGCGGCTGGTTTCTTGCGTAGCCAGTTGGCGCATGCCATGAAGTTGCGCATCACGCCTCAATTGCATTTTCTCTATGACGCCTCCATCGAGCGTGGCGCTCATCTTTCTCAGTTGATCGATAAAGCCGTTGCCAGCGACACCAATCACTAATCGTACGACCCGCATCAAAAGGCAGTTGGACGGCGTGTTGCTGTTCGATAAGCCGTTGGAGTTGAGCTCCAACGTCGCCATGCAAAAGGTGCGCTGGTTTTTTAGCGCCGAAAAAGCAGGGCACACTGGTACGCTCGATCCACTCGCCACTGGCTTATTGCCTATTTGTTTTGGCGAAGCCACCAAATACACCATCGCCTTGCTGGATGCCGACAAGGGTTACCGCGCAACGATACGTCTAGGTCAAAAGACAACGACTGGTGATGCCGAGGGCGAAGTGATCGAAACGCGCCCGGTTGATGTCAATGAAGCCCAAGTATTGGCGGTGTTGGCGAGCTTTCTGGGCGAGAGCCAACAGCTTCCTCCCATGCACAGCGCCATCAAACATCAGGGCAAGCCGCTGTACGAATACATCCGGAAAGGTGAGACGGTAGAGCGCGAACTTCGCCAAATCACTATCCATGACTTGAAACTGGAACGCTTGCAAGGCGAGGAGTTGGAATTCAGCGTCTTATGCAGCAAAGGCACTTATGTGCGCACTTTGGCCGAGGATATCGGTGAAGCCCTAGGTTGTGGCGGTCATTTGATCGCTTTGCGTCGAACATCCATTGGGGAGTTCGGTTTGAACGAGGCTCATACCTTGGCGCAATTGGAAGCGATGGGGCCGGCTGCGCGCGATTCATGCCTGATGCCTTTGGATAGATTGGTGCTTAACTTGCCGTCATTGGAGTTGGATAGTGTTCAAGCCACGCGTTTGGCGCGAGGGCAAAGGCTTGGGCTGACTGATAGCCACCCCGATGGCAAGCGCAGATTGTACGCAGAAGGACGCTTTATCGGTCTGGGCGAGCTGGTCGAGGGCAGATTGTCCCCAAGCCGCTTGTTATCGAGTATCGCTAAAGCCGCTGCCATCCCTAATTCAGCTTGAGTGGATACCCCGTTCAAGGTTAGAATGCCGCACTTTTTATTTGGAGAGAGTAAGTAAATGTCTATTACCGCAGCACAAAAATCGCAGATCGTTACTGATTATCAACGTGCCAAGGGCGACACTGGCTCCCCTGAAGTACAAGTTGCTTTGATGACAGCTCGTATCAACTACCTGACCGAGCATTTCAAAGAGCACAACAAAGACCACCACTCACGCCGTGGCCTGCTCCGTCTGGTTAGCCGCCGCCGCAAGCTGCTGGACTACCTGAAGAGCAAGAACGAGGGTAGTTACAAAGAGCTGATCCAACGTTTGGAACTGCGCAAGTAATTAAGATTTACGAGCGGGTCGCGATAGCGGCCCGCTTTGTTTTGGGTGTCGTATCGGTGCATTGACCACTCGGTCAGGCATTCACATTGGAGAGGACTAATCTTGAGTCACTATAAAAAAACACTGAGTTACGGTAATCAACAACTGACATTGGAGACAGGCGAGATCGCTCGTCAATCCAGTGGTGCAGTCATGGTCAGCTTGGGCGACACTGTGGTGCTGGTCACCGTAGTTGGCCGTAAAGATGCAAAGCCTGATCAGGACTTCTTCCCGTTGACCGTCGACTATCAAGAGCGCACCTATGCGGGTGGCAAGATCCCTGGTGGTTTCTTCAAACGTGAAGGCCGTCCGAGCGAGAAAGAGATCCTGACTTCTCGCTTGATCGACCGTCCATTGCGTCCTCTGTTCCCAGAAAGCTTCTACAACGAAGTGCAGATCGTGGCGACTGTCGTGTCTTCTGACCCACAGATCGATTCCGACATCCCTTCCATGATCGGCGCATCTGCTGCGTTGGCGATCTCTGGTATCCCTTTCGATGGCCCTATCGGCGCAGCTCGTGTGGGTTACGCCAACGGTCAATATCTGTTGAACCCAACCAAAGATGAGTTGGTCACTTCGCAAATGGACTTGGTGGTTGCAGGTACCGTGAAGGCAGTGCAAATGGTTGAGTCAGAAGCGCAAGAACTGTCTGAAGAGATCATGTTGGGTGCAGTCGTGTTCGGTCACGAGCAGATGCAAGTCGTCATCAATGCGATCAACGAAATGGCTGATGCAGTAGGTGCAGACGAGTGGGATTGGACGCCAGCAGCCAAGAACGAAACGCTCATCGCTAAGATCAACGCATTGGCTGAGAACGAACTGAAGGCAGCTTACGCCGTACGTGAGAAACAAGCGCGTACACATCAAGTGGAGGCCATCCGTGCCAAGGTCTCTGCTGCATTGGCGACACCTGAATTCGAGAACGTTTCTAACAATGAAGTGAGCGAATTGTTCAGCGCATTGGAAGCCAAGATCGTGCGCGGTCAGATCCTGAGCGGCGAGCCACGTATCGATGGTCGTGACACACGTACTGTGCGTCCGATCACCATCCGTACCGGCGTATTGCCACGTGCCCACGGTTCCGTATTGTTCACACGCGGCGAGACACAAGCATTGGTCGTCGCTACGCTGGGTTCGATGCGTGATTCACAAAAGATCGACGCGCTGCAAGGCGAGTTCTCTGACCGCTTCATGTTGCATTACAACTTCCCTCCGTATGCGACTGGCGAAACAGGCCGTGTGGGTACACCAAAACGTCG
>JBGSWB010000043.1:0-6070 GCA_041752675.1 Sideroxydans sp.
TAAGCGCTCGATGACGGTACGTTCGATCAACACCTGCACCAACTCGAAGTCACGCCCCGCCTGCGGTATCTCATTCATGCGATGCGCCGCCAGTTTCATCTGCTCGTACTCGAGCAACTTACGCATCAACTCGGCACGTGGGTCTTCGCTGCTCTCCTCGCCATTCTCTTTTGGTGGGCGTGGCAACAACATGCGCGATTTGATCTCGATGAGCACCGCTGCCATCAACAGATATTCGGCCGCCAACTCCAAGCGATTGTTCTCCATCAACTCGATGTAACCCATGTATTGCTGGGTGAGCTGCGCCATCGGGATGTCGAGCACATCAAGATTGTGTTTGCGGATGAGGTACAACAACAGATCGAGCGGCCCTTGGAAAGTGGCCAACACGACTTCCAACGCATCTGGCGGAATGTACAGATCCTGCGGCATCTCCATCATCGGCTGGCCGTGTATATGCGCCACCGGATTGGTGATGAGTAAAGGGAGTTGTTGATCCGTTTCAGCCATGTGGGTCACTCGCTTACTTGTATTCCAAGCCCATCGCTTCACGTACATCGCGCATGGTGTCTTGCGCCATCTTGCGTGCCTTCTCGTTACCGTCGGCAATGATGTTGCGCACCAAGCTTGGGTCATCCAGATAGAGTTGCGCGCGTTCACGCATCGGCTTCTGCTCTTCCAGTACGGCCGTGATGACGGGCTGCTTGCATTCGATGCAACCGATGCCCGCACTCGTGCATCCTTGCATCGCCCACACTTTAGTGGCTTCGTTGGAGTACACCTGATGCAGCTGCCATACAGGGCATCTATCCGGATCGCCCACGTCCGTGCGGCGGATACGCGCAGGGTCGGTCGGCATGGTGCGTATCTTTTTGCTCACCTCAGCTTCGTCTTCACGCAGGCTGATGGTGTTGTTGTAGGACTTGGACATCTTCTGTCCGTCCAATCCCGGCATCTTGGAAGCCGCAGTGAGCATGGCTTGCGGTTCAGACAAGATCATCTTGCCGCCACCCTCGAGGTAGCCAAACAGACGCTCGCGGTCACCATGGCTCAGGTTCTGTTGCTCATCCAACAAGGCTTTAGCCGACTCCAACGCTTCGTCATCACCCTGCTCTTGGTAACGTGTGCGCAGATCGACATACAACTTGGATTTCTTTCCGCCCAACTTCTTGATGGCTGACTCGGCCTTTTCTTGGAAGCCGACCTCTTTGCCGTAGATGTGGTTGAAGCGACGTGCGATCTCGCGCGTGAATTCGATGTGCGGCACTTGGTCTTCTCCTACCGGCACTTGGGTCGCACGGTAGATGAGGATGTCGGCACTCTGCAACAAGGGATACCCAAGGAAACCGTAGGTGCTGAGGTCTTTGCCAGATAACTTCTCTTGTTGGTCTTTGTAGGTCGGCATGCGTTCCAACCACCCCAGCGGCGTGATCATCGACAACAACAGATGCAACTCAGCATGTTCTGGTACTTTGGATTGGATGAAGAGCGTGGCATGCGCCGGATCGACCCCGGCAGCCAACCAATCAATGACCATGTCCCACACGGATTGTTCGATGATCTGCGGATTGTCGTAATGCGTGGTCAGTGCGTGCCAGTCCGCCACGAAGAATAGGCACTCGAACTCGTGTTGCATCTGCACCCAATTCTTCAATACACCGTGGTAATGCCCCAAGTGCAGACTGCCTGTGGGACGCATCCCGGATAAGACTCGATCAGCAAACATAGCTAGACTTCACAATCAAAATATAAAGTTAATGAATTTCATCACTGCGACGACCGGTGGGGTCAATATCCACCCCAATACCGGCGTGATGGCTAGGCCGATGAGGATGAACATGCCATAGGGCTCGATGCGCGACAATTGATACGCCTGACGATGCGGTAACAAACTGACCGCCACGCGACCACCATCCAACGGCGGCAACGGCAACAGGTTAAGCACCAGCAGGATGGCGTTTATTTTAACGCCTATCTGTGCCATCTCTAGCAAAGGTTCGGCGAAATACCATCCTGGGAACATCCACGCGATCTTGATCATCAGCCCCCAGAACAAGGCCATCAATAGGTTGGAGGCCGGGCCTGCGATGGCGACCCACAACATGTCTTGCTTAGGACGGCGAAGTGCACCGAAATCGACAGGCACTGGCTTGGCCCAACCGAACAGGATGCCGCCCAAGGCCAGTGTCAACAAAGGCAATATGATGGTGCCAACCGGGTCGATGTGGCGGATAGGATTGAGCGAGATACGCCCAGCCTGATAGGCGGTCATATCGCCAAAGTGGCGTGCCACATAGCCGTGTGCGGCCTCATGGATGGTGATGGCGAACAACACGGGGATCGCCGCAATGGCGATGAGTTGGATCAGGCCGTCCATCTAGTCTGTGATTCCGAATGGAGTGATGTCACCATGTCCGGCACGCACCAATACGGGCGTGTCACTGGTCAGATCAATGACCGTGGTCGGATCGATACCCACCAAGCCACCCTCGATGATGAGATCGACCTGACGCTCAAGGTGCTCGCGTATCTCATCCACATCCGTGAGTGGGAAGCTAGCCTCCGGCAAGATGAGCGTCGAACTCAACATCGGCTCGCCTAACTCTTCGAGCAGCAACAATGCGATGGGATGATCAGGGATACGCACGCCGACCGTACTACGTTTGGGATGTTGCAAGCGACGCGGCACTTCCTTGGTCGCTTCAAGAATGAAGGTGTAAGCACCCGGCGTATTGTTCTTGAGCAGACGGAACTGTGTGTTGCTCACTCGTGCATAAGTAGAAAGCTCAGACAGGTCACGACAAATCAAGGTCAGGTGATGTTTGTCGTCCAAGCCACGTATCTGACGGATACGCGTGACGGCCTCTTTATCGTCCAGATGACAGCCGATGGCATAGCCAGAGTCCGTCGGGTAAACGACCACAGCGCCCTCACGCAACATGGCGGCAGCCTGCTTGATGAGACGTGGCTGCGGATTATCAGGATGTAAGGAAAAGAACTGTGCCATCAAGCAGCTTTCAATGAAGTAGCGGATTGCCAATGCTCCCAGACTGGGCGACAACCCAATGGCAGGTCAGGCAGTCGACCTAAGTCACGGTAGCTCTCTTGGGGGCCGTGGAAATCTGACCCACACGAACACAGCAGATCGAATTCGGCGGCATAACGCGCGAACTCGGCATATTGCGGTGGTGTGTGACTGCCCGTCACCACCTCTACCGCACCGCCGCCCAACTCGACGAACACGCCCAACAGCTCGTGCATGGTCTGTTTACCCATGCTGTGCTTGCCCACCATGTAACGACCTGGATGCGCTAACACGGCGATACCCCCGCTGCCGCGTATCCATGAGATCGCATCAGCCAAGTCCGCCCACTGATGTGGGACATAACCTGGCTTGCCGCTGGCAAGGTAACGATTGAATACACTCTTCACATCTTTGCATTGACCCGATTCCACCAGATAACGCGCGAAGTGCGTACGTCCGATCATGTTGGGATTGGTGGTGAATCTGTATGCACCTTGAAGTACGCCACCGATGCCTATCTTGGCCAACTCATCCGCCATCTTCTGGGCGCGTTCTCCGCGCCCGCTACGCACTTTTTTGAGACCTTCGACGAGTGCTGGATGGTTAGGGTCGATACCAAGGCCGACGATGTGCAAAGTGTGCTTGCGCCAAGAGACTGAAATCTCGACACCGTTAATGAAAGATATACCGCATTGATCGGCTGCCGCCCTTGCTTCCGACAAACCATCCGTGTCGTCGTGATCGGTCAGCGCCAGCATAGTCACCCCGCGCTCAGACGCACGAGCGACGATCTCCGTCGGCGTGAGCGTGCCGTCGGAAAAAGTGGAGTGACAATGCAGGTCGAAATCAAGCATCGCCGCCGCCCTTCTTCATGACCTTGCCCTCTTCCGCCCGCTTGCGACGTACTTCCTTAGGGTCTGCGATGAGCGGGCGATATATCTCGACACGGTCTTTCTCACGCAACACGACATCGGCCTTGCTCAGCTTGCTGAAGATGCCGAACTTACTCTTCTCCAAGTCTATTTCTGGGTATTTGTTCGTGATGCCAGATAGCTTCACGCCCTCGATGAGCGTCGTGCCTTGAGGTACATCCAGCTTAAGCAAGGTCTGCTCATGCGCAAGGGCATAGACGACTTCGATATGTATCTTTTCAGCACTCATTGTGTTGCATAGACCTTTTCGGCACGATGGATGAAAGCATCCACAAAATTGTTAGCGATGTAGTGAAAAACGGGGCCTACTAGCTTCTCCAACAATTTGTTGGAGAACTCGTAATTCAAGCGGAACGCTATTTTACAGGCAGTCGGGGACAATTCGATAAAAAGCCACTCCCCGTCCAAATGACGGAACGGACCATTGAGTAAAGTCATATCGATACGATTGGGGACGGTGCGTTGATTCTCGGTGCTGAAGCTCTGCTTGATGTGGTGGTAATCGATGTGCAACGTGGCGTGCATGGTATCCCCCACCATCTTGTCCACACTCGCCCCGCCGCACCAAGGCAGGAACTCGGGATAAGCTTCCACCCTATCCACCAGATTGAACATCTGCTCCGCACTGTGCGGAACGATCACTGTCTTCTCAACCAATGCCATCGCTTATCAAAGCCCATCAAACAAAGGCTGGTAGAATATCGCAACACACCGCAAAACTCACCTTTTCATGAGCATTATTAACAACAAAAAAGCGTTCCACGAGTACTTCATCGAAGAGAAGTACGAGGCTGGTCTTGTCCTGCAAGGATGGGAGATCAAGGCCATCCGCGATGGACGTGTGCAACTCAAAGAAGCCTACGTCACCACCAAAGACGGGGCGTTATATCTGTTCGGATCGCATATCAGCCCTCTGACCAGCGCCTCCACCCACATCGTCCCCGACCCCACGCGCACCCGCAAACTCCTGCTACACGCGCACCAGATCGACAAACTCATCGGCAAAACGCAACGTGCTGGCTACACCATCATGCCGCTGGATATGCACTACAAAGGCGGCCGCGTGAAACTGGAGATCGGCCTCGCCAAGGGTAAAAAGGAGCATGACAAGAGAGCTACCGATAAGGAGCGTGAGTCGAAGCGCGAAGCAGCACAGGCAATGAAAAAGGAACGCCGCTAGTTATGGTGGCTCTCTTGCGGTGGAGGCTAATATGAGCGAAGCGAATGTTAAACGAGCATTAGCGAGTGGCCGTAGCCAAAAGCGCGCTACCGAAAAAGAAAGAGAATCGAAGCGAGAAGCAGCACAGGCGATGAAGAAAGAGCGGCGCTGATATGTTGCGCTTCCTTCTGCTAACCCTACTTGCGTTGCATACTTCTGTTGGAAACGCCCAAACGAAAGGACCAATCATGCCCAACACCACTCAAACCACCTACCTCTCCGGCGGCTGTTTCTGGGGAATGGAAGAGTTGGTGCGCCAGATTCCAGGTGTGATTGAGACCGAGGTCGGCTATACCGGTGGCGAGACACCGAACGCGACGTATGAAGTAGTCAAGACAGGCCGGAGCGGTCATGCGGAATCACTAAAGATCGTATTCGACACTAAGCAACTGACCTACCGCCATCTGCTGTTCGAGTTCTTCCGCATGCATAACCCGACCACGCGCAACCAGCAAGGGAACGATGTCGGCACGCAATATCGCTCGGCTATCTTTTATGTCAGTGAAGAACAAAAGCGTACCGCAGAAGAGGTGATCAAGACCGTGGATGCTTCGGGAGAATGGAAAGCGAAGGTGGTGACTGAAGTCGTCCCATTCAAAGAGTTCTATCGAGCAGAGGACTACCATCAAGACTATCTGGTGAAGCAACCTCACGGTTATACCTGCCATTACATGCGCAGGTTGAAACTGGGCGAGTGAAACTAGCGCTTTGACCTAAAGCTCAACAGCAGACCGATTACCACGCCTGCCGCACCACACAACAAGACCTTGTTTCGCATGTCTTCGATGCCAGAGATGGAACGAAGTGCGCTCTCGAATCCATTGCCTCCAAATGAGAAGAGTGTCTTCAGGCTGACATATTCACCTCCCCATTTTCCGAAGATCAGGTAGCCAA
>JBGSWB010000044.1:0-7998 GCA_041752675.1 Sideroxydans sp.
GCGCTTCTCTTCTAGCAAGGCGGAATCGGTCACCGTACCCGGCGTGACGATGCGTACCACTTTGCGTTCGACCGGGCCTTTGCTGGTGGCGGGGTCGCCGATCTGTTCGCAGATGGCGACGGACTCGCCCATCTTCACCAAACGCGCGAGGTATTGCTCAGCCGCGTGATAGGGCACGCCCGCCATCTTGATCGGCTGGCCGTTGGAAGCGCCGCGTTGGGTGAGGGTGATGTCGAGCAGCTTGGCGACGAGCACGGCATCGTCCATGAACAACTCGTAGAAATCGCCCATGCGGTAGAACAGCAGCTTATCGGTGTGTTCCGCTTTGATGCGCAGGTATTGCTGCATCATGGGTGTCTGTTTTTCGGGGGCGGTATCTTTCATGTCTCTAATCGAGGGCGACATAGTTGCCGGTGAATTCCATGGCGGTCTTATCTTGTTGATGGATTGTGACGGTCAGAGTGATGCGCGCACGACCTTTGTTTTGCAGCGGATGCATGAACTCAGTCAGTACGTCGGATGTGAGAGTACATGTGGCGCGCAGTTCACCGGCGACCGGCAGCAGGTAGCGCGTATGCGCTTCTTGGATGACGATGTTCTTCTTGTTCAGACCAGCTTCGTTGAGTTTGAGACGGAGCAGACTCCAGCCGCACAGCACAGCGATGTTGTACAGACTGCCGCCGAACGCAGTGCCCTTGTCGTTCACATTGGGGGCGAGCGGGGCGGTGAGTTGCAAGGTCTGTCCATCGTAGGCGCTAGCTTGCAACTGCATCGCACCGGTGAGGGGGATGTGTTCTTGCAGGAAGCGGTTGAGGGTGTCGGTCGTACGCATCTTAGCTTCAGCTGATCTTGACCACGATGTCGTGCAGTGTGTTGGCACACTGGGCCATGTGTTCGGCGGCATTGGTCAGGTGGCGGTAGATCTCGCGCCGCTTGAACATGTTGATGTAGTCGTCGCCCTCGAACAGGTCGTGCAACGCGAAACGGTAGAGTTTCTCGGCATGGCGTTCGGCCTTGCGCGCGATGTCGGCATCCAGCGCGGCAGTGGCAGGTGTGGTGCCTAGCTTGGCAAAACCGTTGGCCAGTGCATCCACCCCTTCCTTGATGCGCAGCGATACGTCGCGCATGAACTTGTCTGGGGTGACGGCGAGCACATCCATCTCGTGCACGGTGGTCTTGCAGTACATCACGATGTCATCCAGAGCCATGATGGCGCGATAGATGTCTTCGCGGTCGATGGGCGTGGAGAAGGCATCATTCAATTCATGCAGGTTGCGCATCTTGATCAGGTCGGCCTGATGAACGTTCTCTTTCAGCGCTTCGGCAATCGTCTGGTCGCCGTGCTCCATGTAGTCGACCAGCAGGTTGACGGTGAGCGCGACCTCGATGGTCTGCTCGGTGAGCATGTGGAAGAAATCTGGCACCTTGGGGAACACCCGGTCAAGTATGCGGGCCAGCAGGGTCTTGGATGCGTGTGGTGGTTGGGTCATGGTCTCTTGATTCAGACGAACAACTGGACGACAAGATAACACCCTATCGCCATCAATGCTGCACCAGGGATAGTGATGATCCAGGTGGCGACGATCTCGGCAGCCTTGCCCCAACGCACTGCCTTCGGCCGTTCCGAGGCGCCGATACCCATGATGGACGATGCGACTACGTGCGTAGTGGAGACAGGTGCTCCTCCCAGTGACGAGGCGAAGATGACGGTGGCGGCGGTCATCTGCGAATCGAGTGCGTGCAGTGGGCGGATCTTGTAGATAGAGAAGCCTAGCGTGCGCACGATCTGCCAGCCGCCAGAGAGGATTCCCAGCGTGATGGCGAAAGAGCAGGTCAGCATCACCCAGAACGGTACTTCAAACGTGGGGATGAAACCGCCCAGCACCAGCACCAGTGTGAGGATACCCATGCTCTTCTGCGCATCGTTCGCGCCGTGGGCGAAGGCGAGTCCGGCCGAGGTGACGTATTGCAGATGGCGCAGGTCGCGGTTGATGGAAGGGCGGGCGCCGCGCAGTAGAGTGAGCATGACACGGTGCAACACAAAGCCGACCCAGAAGCCGATGATGGGCGACAGGATGAGCGCCGCGATGACTTTGGCGACGCCATGGAACTCGCCATGCAGCAGATCGGCAAAACCCCATTCCACATGGTTGGCGCCCGCAGCCACGATCACCACGCCGGCCAGTCCGCCCACCAATGCGTGCGAGGAAGAGGAGGGGATGCCGAACCACCAAGTGATGAGATTCCAAGCGATCGCACCGATCAGGCCGCACAGTACTACGACTAAGCCGAGTACCGCATCAAGGTCATCCAGTGTGATAAAGGTGCCGATGGTATTAGCGACAGCGGTGCAGCCTAACAGGGGGCCGAGGAACTCGAAAAAGGCGACCAGCATGACCGCCTGTACCGGTGTCATCGCGCGCGAGGCGATGACGGTGGCGATGATGTTTGCAGCATCATGGAAGCCGTTGGTGTACTCAAAGATCAAGACGATGGCGATGGTCGTGATCGCGAGGATGAGCAAGGTGTCCATGTGGGATGCTGCCGGAAGTTAGTTCTTCAATCCCTCAGTCAGGTGTGGCGCGATGATCTTGAGAAGTTGTTCGTGAATGAACGGGTTGCCTGCGCAGATATGGCCGCTGGTGAGTTGGTTCTGATTGCCTGCCAAGTCGCTGACGATACCGCCGGCTTCGGAGATGAGCAGTGCGCCCCCTGCGATGTCCCATGGTTTCAGGCCAGTCTCAAAGAAGCCGTCGTAACGACCTGCTGCAGTCCAAGCTAGATCGAGCGATGCCGCGCCGGGGCGACGCAGGCCAGCGGTCTTTTGCATCAAGTCTTGGAAGATGTTCATGTAAGCGCCCATGTGTTCGAAGCGCGTGTAAGGGAAGCCGGTGCCAATGAGGCTGTCTTCCATCTCTTTGCGTTTGCTCACGCGCAGGCGTTTGTCGTTGAGGTAAGCGCCGCGACCGCGGGTGGCGGTGAACAGGTCGTTCTTGGTTGGGTCATACACGACGGACTGGGTGAGGACGCCGTTGTGTTGCAGTGCGATAGACACCGCGTACTGAGGGATGCCGTGTAGGAAATTGGTCGTGCCATCCAGCGGATCGATGATCCAGACATACTCGGACTGGCCTTGAGCGCCCCCCTCTTCTGCTAGAATCGCATGGGTCGGATAGGCATCCAACAAGGTCTGTACGATGAGGTTCTCAGCCGCGCGATCCACTTCGCTGACGTAATCCGCATGGGATTTCTTTTGGATAGAGAGGTGGTCCAAATTGTCTGCGGCACGGTGGATCAAGTTTCCGGCGCGACGAGCGGCCTTCACCGCGATGTTGAGCATGGGGTGCATATCAGTACGACCTTTTTAATGAGCATTGAACTTTGACCGACCTACTGCGCGATGGCTCTCAAAGTTCATAATTGAAGTAACCAGCGCCTATTTTAGTTGGAATCGCGTTTTGAATAAACCTAATCCTTTCGAGAACATCAGAGTCGTCCTTAGCCATACCTCCCATCCCGGTAACATCGGTGCGGCGGCGCGGGCGATGAAGACGATGGGCTTGCGTCATCTCTATCTCATCAATCCCAAGCATTTTCCTGATGCACAAGCCAGCGCGATGGCGGCGGGGGCGGATGATGTGTTGCAGAACGCGGTGGTGTGCAGTTCCATCGACGAGGCATTGAACGGGGTTGCGTTCACCGTGGCGATGACCGCTAGATTGCGTGACATCTCGCTTAAGGTGCAGACGCCGCGCGAGGCGATGCCAGAGGTTCTACAAAGGGCGACCGCGCAACACGTTGCATTATTGTTCGGCACCGAGATGTCGGGGCTGACCAATGAGGAGATGGGTAAAGCTCAACTAGGCGTGAACATTCCGTCGCATCCTGATTTTTCTTCACTCAATATCGCGGCTGCGGTGCAGGTGGTGAGCTATGAGTTGGCTGTGGCTACGCAAAGTTTCATCCCGGCCGAACAGGCTGAATTCCCCGCCGCGACGCATGAGCGTTTAGAAGGGCTATACGGACAATTAGAAAAGACGTTGTACGACATCGGGTTTTTCACCACACAGAATCCAGAACGTCTGATGAAGCGACTGCGACGGCTTTACTCGCGCAGTCGTTTGGAAGATGAGGAAGTCAATCTGCTACGCGGCATCCTGACAAAAACAACCGAGTACAATGCTCGACTTAGACAACGCTACTTAGAAGAGCATAAAGATGTTTAAAAATATCCGAGAAGACATCGCCAGCGTATTTGACCGCGATCCCGCCGCACGCAGCACCTTTGAGGTGTTGACCTGCTATCCCGGTCTGCACGCACGTGTCTTCCATCGCATGTCGAACACCTTTTGGCATATGGGTTTGAAATGGTTGGGACGCTTCACTTCGCACATCGGTCGTGCGTTGACGGGTATAGAGATACACCCCGGAGCGACCATCGGACGCCGTTTCTTCATCGACCACGGTATGGGTGTCGTCATCGGCGAGACGGCTGAGATCGGTGATGATGTGACGCTGTATCACGGTGTGACGCTAGGCGGTACGTCGTGGAAAGAAGGCAAGCGTCATCCGACATTGGGTAATGGTGTGGTGGTGGGCGCGGGCGCAAAGATACTGGGACCTATCCATATCGGTGAAGGCGCGAAGATCGGCTCCAATGCGGTGGTGGTGAAGGATGTGCCGGCAGGGGCGACGGCGGCAGGTATCCCTGCGCGCATACTGGATGAAGAGAAGAAGGTCTCGCACGGCTTCAACGCCTATGGCATCGGCAACGACCATAACGACCCCGTGAACAAGGCATTACATGGTCTTATCGGGCACAGTGTCACTGTCGATCAACGTATTGATTTCATTCTGCAACAGCTAGAAAAGATGGGGGTCAGGGTGGAGGAGGAGCGTGCTACCGCCGATAAGTTCGACCCGAACCATCTAAATAAGATTGTTGATTAAAAGCCTCGGGTATTCTACTATCCCAACAGTGTGAGCTCGGATGCCTCGAATCTAGGCGAATCTGGCCGCACCATCCTTATAAACAATGCAAGGGGAAGAATATGCGCCTGACTACCAAAGGACGTTTCGCAGTGACCGCGATGGTTGATCTGACTCAACGCGGGGGTAAAGGCCCTGTCACGTTGGCGGCTATCAGTGAGCGTCAAAAGATATCGCTCTCGTATCTGGAGCAACTGTTCTCCAAGCTACGTAAGAACAACGTGGTCGCCAGTGTGCGCGGCCCAGGCGGTGGCTATTGTCTGGCACGTCCAGCTAGCAAGATCAGTATCGCCGATATCGTCATCGCGGTGGACGAGCCTTTGGATGCCACCAATTGTGATCGCATGGGGAACTGCAAAGACGGCGAACCCTGTTCGACACATGATCTGTGGTTCGGGCTGAGCGAGACCATTCACGACTATTTACGCCAAGTTAGCTTGCAGCAAGTGGCTGATGGCAACGCAAAGCAGGCTAGGTCAGATACGGCACCTATCATGATGAACAAGTCTATCCAGAAGATGTCGGCACTCGCTTGATAGCAACGAGGGAACAGAGATGACGCTGCATTTACCTATCTACATGGATTACTCGGCGACCACACCGGTAGACCCGCGTGTGGCCGCAGTGATGATCCCGTATCTCACCGAGCAGTTCGGTAATCCGGCATCGCGTTCACATGCATTTGGGTGGACGGCGGATGAGGCGGTGGAGCGTGCGCGTGAGCAGGTGGCTGCTTTGGTGAATGCCGACCCGAAAGAGATCGTGTGGACGTCGGGTGCGACCGAGTCGAACAACTTGGCTTTGAAAGGCGCAGCGAACTTCTACGCCGATAAGGGCAAGCATATCGTCACGGTGAAGACCGAGCACAAAGCTATCTTGGATACGGTGCGTGAGTTGGAGCGTCAAGGTTTCACGGCGACTTATCTTGATCCCGAGCCAAACGGCTTGGTCGATCTGGAAAAACTCAAAGCGGCTTTGCGTCCCGATACGGTCATCGTATCGGTGATGTTGGTGAACAACGAGATCGGTGTCATCCAAGACATCGCCGCCATCGGTGAGATGTGTCGAGAACGCGGCATCCTGTTCCATGTGGATGCGGCACAAGCGACAGGCAAGGTCGCCATCGACTTGCAAAAGCTCAAGGTCGATCTGATGTCGTTCTCTGCACACAAGACCTATGGCCCCAAAGGTATCGGCGCGCTTTACGTACGTCGAAAACCGCGTGTGCGTCTGGAAGCGCAGATGCATGGCGGTGGTCACGAGCGTGGTTTCCGTTCTGGCACATTGGCTACACACCAGATCGTTGGCATGGGCGAGGCGTTCCGTCTGGCGAAAGAAGAGATGGCGACCGAGAACGAGCGCATCCGCATGTTGCGTGACCGCTTGTGGGCGGGACTGTCGAGCATGGAAGAGGTGTATCTGAACGGTGATATGGATAGTCGCGTGCCGCACAATCTGAACGTGAGTTTCAACTTCGTGGAAGGTGAGTCGCTCATCATGGCGGTGAAAGACATCGCGGTATCCAGCGGTTCTGCCTGTACATCAGCGAGCTTGGAGCCATCGTACGTGTTGCGCGCTTTGGGGCGTAACGACGAGTTGGCACATAGCTCTATCCGTTTCACGGTAGGTCGTTTCACTACTGTGGAGGAAGTGGATTACACCATCAAGTTGCTACACGATAAGATTGGCAAATTGCGCGAACTCTCACCCTTGTGGGAGATGCACCAGGACGGTATCGATCTGAACACCGTTCAATGGGCTGCGCATTAAAAGCGTAGGAGGACAAAATGGCATACAGCGAAAAATTACTAGATCACTACGAGAATCCCCGTAACGTGGGCTCGATGGATAAGAGCGATTCCTTTGTGGGGACAGGCATGGTCGGTGCACCAGCTTGTGGCGACGTGATGAAGTTGCAGATCAAAGTCGGCAAAGACGGCATCATCGAAGATGCGAAGTTCAAGACCTATGGTTGCGGTTCAGCTATCGCATCAAGTTCCTTGGTGACCGAATGGGTCAAGGGCAAGACTGTCGATCAGGCGTTGGCGATCAAGAACACACACATCGCGGAAGAGTTGGCATTGCCACCCGTGAAGATCCACTGCTCGATCTTGGCGGAAGACGCGATCAAGGCGGCTGTGGCTGATTACAAATCCAAACACGGCGCCAACGTTGAAACGGCTGCCTGCACCGGAAACAAATAGGAGCGGAACATGAGCATCACGTTGACGGAGAACGCTGCTAAGCATGTGCAGAATTTCTTGGTGAAACGCGGCAAAGGCGTTGGTCTGCGCTTGGGCGTGCGCACCAGCGGTTGCTCAGGGATGGCTTACAAATTGGAATTCGCGGATGCGGTGGATGGCGACGATCTGCAATTCAACAGCCACGGCGTGACGGTGTTGGTCGATCCACAGAGTTTGCCCTACATCGACGGCATGGAGTTGGACTACACCCGCGAAGGGCTGAATGAAGGTTTCAAGTTCAACAATCCAAACGTGAAGGATGCGTGTGGATGTGGAGAGAGCTTCAAGGTCTGATGGGTTTTTCCATATGAAGTCTCTCGATTTCCAGCAGGACTTCTTCCGGTTGTTCGAGATCCCGCCAAGATTTGCCATCGATAACGCTGCACTCGATCAGCGTTACCGTGACTTGCAGTCGCAAGTTCACCCCGACAAGTTTTCACATCTTTCTGAATCTGAGCAGCGCCTCTCCATGCAGTGGTCAACACGCATCAACGAGGGCTATCAGACTTTGCGCAGCCCGTTGGCACGAGGGCGTTACCTGCTTTCCTTGCAAGGTGTGGACACGCAAGAAGAGACGAATACGGCGATGCCACTGGATTTCTTGATGCAGCAGATGGAGTGGCGCGAAGCGTTGCAGGATGCGATAGAAGCCAAGGATATGGATGCACTTGATGTGTTGAGTGACAACAATCGAAAAGAGACGGCGATGTTGCAACAGCAATTGGGGGGGCAACTCGATGAGTCACATGATCATCTCGCTGCCGCA
>JBGSWB010000045.1:0-26947 GCA_041752675.1 Sideroxydans sp.
TCCCTCCCTCACCCCCAGCCCCTCTCCCGTAGGGCGAGGGGAGCTGCTCAGTTCCCTCTCCCCCTGGGAGAGGGCTAGGGTGAGGGAACCCGCTCTCATCTCCCGCAAATCAAAAACTTTCACCATCGCACGCTGCTCATATTCATCAAGGAAGCGTTTCTCTACCGCTTCCCATTCAGACGCTATCAACACATACAGTGGCGACTGTGCTTGTGCCGCCAGCTTCGCCAAGCGTTGCTGATAGGCGCGCGCCGCATCCAACTCCTGCCCCGCTTGCATGGCGCGCCATAACTCGAACACCAAGCGCGCTTCCAGTTGCAACGTGGTGTTCTGCCGCGCTTGGTAGGCGCGCTCCACGGCGGAAATGAACGCAGCGTCATCATCGGGCAAGGCATCCATCGCATGGGTGAGCTCGTCGAAGAGTTTGAGCAGCTCCTGCGTCATGCTCCATAGGTCGGCGTTATCGAACCATTGGCGCTGCTTCAATTCACCGTAAAGCAATGCGCTGCGCTGGCTATCGGTGACGACGGGTGCATCAAGAGCGATGTCCTGCGCCCATTGATTGAGCGTGACCATCTGCGGCAACAAGATGGTCGGCGCATCCGCCACACGTATCAATGCCTGCGCCAGTAGTTGCAATGCATGGAAGTTGGGAAGGAGGATGGTGATACCACGCAGGTCAGGTGCGGGATGCGCGGCAAGGATGCGCCGCGCGACAGCATCAAAGTAGGTCGTTGAGGTACTCACCGCTCAAGCAGATGTCGTTTATCTTTTACTTCGCGCCACTCATCCGCATCGGCAGGTGCGGCTATCTTCTGGGTGAGGGGCTTCCACTGCTTTGCCAACTCGGCATTGATGGCAATGAATTCTTTTTCAGCCTCGGGCACATCATCCGCCGCATAGATGGCATTGGCGGGACATTCGGGCACGCAGAGGGCGCAGTCGATACACTCATCGGGGTCGATGACGAGGAAGTTAGGCCCTTCGCGAAAACAATCCACCGGACACACTTCGACACAGTCTGTGTATTTGCATTTGATGCAATTCTCGCTCACTACAAAGGTCATTCGGCACTCACGATCTATCAAATATTCGAGTCGAATTGTACACGCCAGCCTTTCGCTTCCCACAATGAAAAACGCGCCTTGCGGCGCGCTCTTCGTACTACATCGTTACTCGCTTACGCACTCAAACAGGACTTCATGAAGTCTTTACGCTCTTGGCCTTTAAGTGCTTTCGTCTTTGCATCTTCGTTGCATGACTTCATCCTATTTTGCTGCGGAGCAGATGCTGTTGCCGCTTCTGCACTTGCAGCACCATCCTTCTTCAGGCATTTCTTCATAAAGGCTTTACGTTCGTCCCCCTTCAATGCCTGCTGTTTCGCATCTGCATTGCACTCTTTCATCTTGTTTTGTTGTGCGCCTGCGAAGGCAGATGTGGATACTGAAAGTGCGATTCCTAAACTGACCAGAGCAATCAATTTCTTCATGTGAATCTCCTTAATAAGTAGCGAGTTGCCTGCATGACAACACTGCAGGTCGCGGCATTTTACGCCTAGCTTGGTAAACCGCAATGCGACCTAGTACCCAGTAAAAATCAGGAGCCCTTTATCGGGCAAGCCCACGCAGCCACTGGCGATAGAGATGTTCAGCGACGTGATGGAGTTGAGGCAATTTATCTGACATCTGCTGTTGCATGATTTGCGCAGACTGTACGGCGGGGCTACTGCTTGCGGCGGCGATCTCATCCGCACCGACCTCACACCAGTCGCGGATCATCGGCTCAGTCATCTCGACGTGGCATTGCAAGGCGAGATGTTTGCCGATGGCATAGGCTTGGTTCGCACAATGCTTGCTCGATAGGAGATGAACCGCGCCTTGCGGTAACGAAAATGTCTCGCCATGCCAATGGAAGGAATCGAATCGTTCGGTGTCACCGAACCATTGACGCGCAATCTCGTTATGCGCGACTTCGACTTCGCCCCAGCCGATCTCTTTCACAGGATTCTTGCTCACCACTCCGCCGAGTGCTTTGGTGATGAGTTGGCCGCCGAGGCAGTGACCCAGCAATGGGATGTCTTGGGCGTGCGCATCTCGAATGAGTTTGAGCACAGGCGGTATCCACGGCAGGTCGTCGTTAACACTCATCGGCCCACCCATGAACACCAACCCGCTGAAGGCGCTGGCATCGGTGGGTACGGCTTCGCCCTGATCGATATGGATCATCTGCCAAGGGATGCTGTGCTGGGTGAGGAACAGCGCGAAATAACCTGCGCCTTCAGAGGGCGAATGGCGGAATATGGCGATGGGTTTCATTGTTATTCAGCGAAAAATAATTCGTATTTTAGGAGGCTTTGAAGATTGCCGCCACGCATCACCGACGCAGGCAGTTTCCATAAGGCTTGGGGGCTATGACATACCTCAGAGATTGATCTTGCATTGAATATATGGACCGGCTCATCGGCGAGTTCCTCGTGTTGAGTCGTGACATGCAAAAGGAGGCCATCGAACAGGTCGACATCACCGGTCTGTTACAAGAACTTGCGGAGGATATGAGAGAGCAAGGGGCGCAGATCGAATGGCAACCAACGGGACATGTCCTGCGTGCGGTCGGCCCAGTCTCGTTACGACGTGTCTTGAGCAACCTGCTGTGCAATGCCCATCGCTATGGAGCAGGAAGCCTTATCGAGATGGAATTGGAAGCGAACGAGACATCCACGGTGGTGCGCATTTTGGATAGAGGCCCCGGCATCCCAGCGTCGGAAGCTGAGAACGTGTTCCGCCCCTTCTATCGCTTGGAATCCTCGCGCAGTCATGCGACTGGCGGTACAGGCCTAGGTTTGGCTATCGCACGCCAACTTTGTGATGCCAATGGATGGGTCGTTGAACTATTGCCACGTGCTGGCGGCGGTACTGAGGCGCGTTTGAGTATCCCGCAACAGTCGCAGTTGTAAGCCTAATAACCCGAATGATTTCGCCATACCCCCCAAAAGGGTGCATAGACAACCCTATGAAGCTATTGTTAGCCTCACTCTAGCTGGGGGCTTAGTTAGTTGCTCTGGTTATATTTAGTTGATTGGTGGTAGCCATGAATATTCAATATGACAAAAATGAAGTGATCGCAGCCGCCCGGTATATTGTGAAAAACAAGCCCAGCGCCAGTGATCCGTCAGAGATTCCTCATACAGATCGAGGCTTTCAGCCGGAACGAGGACATGTGGATGCCATCCTGAAAAATATGCGCTCGCTCGCAAAAGAGAATGAAAAGGTGTATCTGGCTGTTCAACAATCACTGGCTGCCGGAAATTCGAATGTTGATCAGCTTTGGAGCAAATGGGTTGAAGTGCTCGGGGTTGGTGGATATTGGATCATTGCCAACATTGAAGAAGATACGATCCAATTTGCGATCGCAGTATCGCCGTGGTTTGGTTCCCCCATGAATATCCACGAAGAAATATAACTTTCCGATTCCGCAACAAGTCTGGCGGTTCCCCTGGGATCAAGATCGCAACCTTCGTCCCAAGTGTTGAGACATTCCTCAGCAACCTAGGGAACTATGAATTCGCGGAAAAGAACTTAGCCTGATTCCAGTCCGTGCCTATGTGGTGATGCAGAGGTGGGCAGCATCTTCTGGAAGTACAGGAAGAAGACCCTTTGCTGAGCATCTGCTAGACCTCTACATCATGGTTCCGAACGAGCGATCCGTCGTGTGCGGTGGCATCGGTAATCCGGCGATACGACTAGCCTGACCGACAGGTCCATGCGGGAACAGTTGATAAAGATACCCGCGTCCGTTCACTTCACTGAACTTCATCTCCAGATCGTGTAATACCTCCCGGGCTGGATCATTATTGCCGCGTGCACGGAAGCGTTCGCGCAGGTAGTAGATAATCTTCCAGTGATTCTCGGTCAGTTCGATACCTTCGAGTTGTGCTTCCCGATTGGCAAAGCGTGGCGACCACGAATCCAGTTCGATCATGTTGCCTTCTGGGTCGTTTTCGAAACGGGCAGGGTCTTGAATGGATTTATTAATGTCGAGCATGATGATTCCTCCTGCTGACTTGGATGGGCAGCGCATTTCATCCGTCTGGACATCATCAAACTCTTGATGAAAATTGTCAACTATAGGTGCGTCAGGGTCATTGTTGTAGCCAGCTAGCGAAATTTCGCAGGGTAGTCGATATGCCGACATTAGACGGCAGATGTTCAGCCAACCAGGTGGTCAACCTGGACCTGCCGCAAAAAAACGCGGCAGGCCGGTTTCCTTGAACGTTGAGTTTCCGCTATTGAGAGACCTTTATGTCTCTAATAAGTTAACAACTGTCTCTTTAACTTCAAATAATTGCAGGTAGAAAACGTCCGCAGCTGCTTGAACAACGGACATACCTTCATCACGACAAATTAGCTATTTCAGAATTTCGGAAATGTCTCTCAATCATCATCGCAAAAGCACGACTTAGGCGTTCCCAATTCCCCGCGTCGGCAGGTTGATCTGCTTGGCAAAGTCCAGCATGCGTTGAATGGGTTTGACAGCGCGAGGGATGATGCCCGCATCAATGTGTATCTCGTTATGTCCACGCTCTAACACTTCGGCCAAATTGATCAATCCATTCATGGCCATCCATGGGCAGTGACTGCAACTCTTGCAGTTCGCGCCCTTGCCTGCTGTCGGCGCTTCGATGAATATCTTGTCAGGGCACAAGGTGCGCATCTTGTGCAGGATGCCATTGTCGGTGGCGACTATGAACACGTTGGCATCCAATGTCTGCGCAGCCCTGATGAGTTGCGAGGTAGAGCCGACCACATCCGCCAGTTTCACCACGGCGCGTGGCGATTCGGGATGCACCAACACTTTTGCCTGCGGATATTGCACCTTCAACTCGACCAATTCTTTAGATTTGTATTCGTCATGCACGATGCATGAACCTTGCCACAAGAGCATATCCGCGCCTGTCTGCTCTTGGATGTAGCTGCCAAGATGTCGGTCCGGTGCCCACAGTATCTTCTCGCCGCGTTCTTTCAGATGTTTGACGATAGGCAATGCGATGGAACTGGTCACCATCCAATCCGCGCGCGCTTTCACTGCGGCGCTAGTGTTGGCATACACCACCACGGTGCGGTCTGGATGCGCATCGCAAAAAACCGAGAACTCGTCATCAGGACATCCTAGGTCGAGCGAGCATTCCGCTTCGAGGTCGGGCATCAGCACTCGCTTTTCAGGATTCAATATCTTCGCTGTCTCACCCATGAAGCGTACGCCAGAGACCACGATGGTCTTGGCGGGATGGCGATGGCCAAAATTGGCCATATCAAGGGAATCCGAAACGATGCCGCCGGTCGCCTCTGCGAGGTCTTGCAGGTCGGGATGTACGTAGTAGTGCGATACCAGCACCGCATCCTGCTCTATCAGCATGCGCTTGATGCGCGCGATCAACTCTGCCTTCTCACTCGCTTCCGGTTCACGCGGCTTCTTCGCCCAGGCGTGTGCCGTGCTACAACTCGTCTGTGCAGCATCCGGATGGTCGTAGTCGATAGTGATGATGTTCTCAATCATGCTGGATTCTTTCTGACAGTTGCAATATCGCTTCACGGTTGCTAGGCGAAAAGACTTTATCTGCTGCCTCTTGGTAAGGCAACCATTTGAAATTTAGATGCTCGCGTGGTGAGAGGGTGATGTCCATCTGATGCGGAAGTTGCAGACCAAACACGTGCTCGGTGTTCTGTGTGATGCCTTCGGAATAACGATGCCGCCAGTGCGGATAGATCTCATAGACATTCTGCAACTGCCAAGCGGTGAGGACAAAGCGCGTGCAATCCAAACCCGTCTCTTCAGCCACCTCGCGCATAGCGGTCTCGCGCAAGGTCTCGTCGCCATCACGACTACCCGTCACTGATTGCCAAAAACCAGGATGGTCAGCACGTTCCAGCAGTAACACATCAAGAGAGGTGGTGAAGATGACAACCAGTACGGAGATCGGTTGTTTGTCTCGCGACATCAGGCGAAGAAGACCCAGAAAGGTTTGCCTTGCATACGCCAAAAATCGACAGTGGCATTGAGGATGTCATCCAAGATGTCTTCGCCCGTATGCTCACCGCGCAATAGCAAGACATAACCAGGCGCATTGTTCCAAGACAGATCGCCGAGCGCATCAGCCAGCGCATCCCAGTTGTGCCCGAACCAATCTGGCGCTTGGATGGCTCGTGCCATCTCGGCCAGCACCTCGCCTCTTCCATGCGCACCGGCGATATCGACTTCGAACAATGAGAACCCCGCACGTTGCACGGAACCATGCAACGCATCCAAGGAGCAGTTCAGGTGATAGACACCTGCCCCATTCACGTCTTTCAGGAGATAGCCAAGATCATCCATCAACGTGCCTCCACGATGCGTTTGAAAGACTTGTAGTGGTCTGCGGTGTAGTAACACTCGGGAACTTCGCCACATACGATACGGCGTGCGCCGCGATGACTGATGCCCTGCGTCTTGACGGTGTACTCGTGGTAATAGCCGCGTGCTTGTTTGGGCAAGAGGCGCTCGTAGTTGCTGAACACCACACCATCCCGCGCATAAGGGAATGGGCCGCCACGCTTGATGAGTTGCAAGGTCTCGCGACCTTCCGGCGGCAGTTGCACCACTAGGATATGGTCACCCGCCCCCTCTTCCCGTACAGCCGATTGGGATGATTCGTTGGTCGTGGCTTGCTCGGGTTGCTGCGAGTGATGGCTACGGGCTTGCGCCACAGACAAGACCAGCACCAAGCCAGCCAATATCCACCACCACGCCTTGCCCCAGCGCGACATGCTTACTCCTTGGGTGCCTCGGTCGGCGCTGGTGTGCGCAGACGGATGTGCAACTCACGCAACTGCTTCTCATCCACCGCAGACGGTGCTTGGGTCAGCAGACATTGCGCACGTTGCGTCTTGGGGAAGGCGATCACGTCACGGATGGATTCCGCACCCGTCATCATGGTGACGATGCGATCCAGACCAAACGCCAAACCGCCGTGAGGTGGCGCGCCGTATTGCAGCGCATCCAACAGGAAGCCAAACTTGAGTTGCGCTTCTTCCGCGCCGATGTTGAGCGCGCGGACAACTTTGCTCTGCACTTCTTCTTTGTGGATACGCACTGAGCCGCCACCGATCTCCCAACCGTTGAGCGCCAAGTCGTAGGCTTTTGCCAAACACTTGCCGGGATCTGTTTCCAAGAATTGCAGGTGCTCGTCTTTGGGCGAGGTGAACGGATGGTGACAGGCGTTCCAACGCTTGCCTTCTTCGTCGTATTCGAACATCGGGAAGTCCACGACCCACAATGGCTCCCATGCCTTGCCATTCAAGTGCCCCTTCTCATGTCCGATCTTGCTGCGCAATGCACCCAGCGCGTCATTCACGATCTTGGTCTTGTCTGCACCGAAGAAGATGATGTCGCCGTTCTGTGCGCCAGTGCGTTCGATGATGGTCTTCAACGCGGTCTCGTTCAGGTTCTTGACGATAGGTGATTGCAGACCTGTCTCGTTCAATTGCGTGATGTCGTTGACCTTGATGTAAGCCAAGCCCTTCGCACCATAGATGGTGACGAATTTGGTGTACTCGTCGATCTCGCCGCGTGAGAACGCACCGCCATTCGGCACGCGCAAAGCTGCGACACGACCGTTGTCAGAATTGGCAACACCAGAGAACACCTTGAACGCGACATCCTTCACCGCATCGGTGACATCAGTGATCTCCAGTGTCACACGCAGGTCTGGCTTGTCGGAACCGAAACGATCCATCGCCTCCGCATAAGGCATGCGTGGGAATGGATTTGGCAACGTCACATTCAGCGCGTCCTTGAACACGACGCGGATCATCTCTTCCATCATCTCCATGATCTGCTCTTCAGACATGAAGGAGGTTTCAACGTCGACTTGGGTGAATTCGGGTTGACGATCTGCACGCAGATCTTCGTCACGGAAGCACTTGGTGATCTGGTAGTAACGGTCAAAACCCGCCACCATCAACATCTGCTTGAACAACTGTGGCGATTGCGGCAAGGCGAAGAAGTCGCCTGCGTGCACGCGTGACGGCACGAGGTAGTCACGTGCGCCTTCTGGTGTGGACTTGGTCAACATCGGTGTCTCGATATCGATGAAACCTTTGTCATCCAAGAAGCGGCGGAACGCGCGCGCGGTCTTGTAACGCAGCATCATGTTGTTCTGCATCTGCGGGCGACGCAGGTCGATGACGCGATGGGTCAAACGTACGTTCTCGGACAGGTTCTCATCGTCCAATTGGAACGGTGGCGTGACCGCGACGTTCAACACTTCGATCTCGTGGCACAGTAACTCGATCTCGCCGCTGGGGATGTTCTTGTTCTCGGTGCCTTCAGGACGGCGACGTACACGCCCAGTGATCTTCAACACGAATTCGTTACGCACGGATTCGGCGATCTTGAACATGTCTGCACGATCAGGATCACACACGACTTGTGCCAGACCTTCGCGGTCACGCAGGTCGATGAAGATCACGCCACCGTGGTCGCGGCGACGATGTGCCCAGCCACACAAAGTGACGGTGTTGCCTAATTGATTAACGTTGAGTTGTCCGCAGTAATGAGTTCGCATGATTTGAGATACAGGTAAGGATTACAAAAGGCTTAATTATCGGCTTGCTTGAGTTTGGCGACGGCTTCTGGTGTGACCACCACGCCCATTGAGACGATGGCTTTGAAGGCCGCATCCACGCTGATGTCGAGTTCGATGGTCTCGGACTTCTTCACAAAGAAATAGAAACCGTTCACCGGACTTGGCGTAGTCGGTATGAATACGCCGACGTATTCATCCCCTGCCAATCTACGTGTCACTTCTGCAGGCATACTAGTCTGGAACGCTAATGACCAAGATCCTGCATGGGGATAACGCACCAATAGCACCGTGCCGAATGGATTGCCATTCTCAGAGAGCAGAGTATCGCTGACCTGCTTGACGCTGTTGTAGATGGCATTGACGAAGGGGATACGGCGCAACACGTGTTCCCACCAAGACAACAAGCGTTGACCGAACACGTTGCGCACCAATAGTCCAGTGACCAAGACCACCACCACGGTGAGAATGACCCCTAGTCCGGGGATGTGGACGCCGAGCAGATTGTCTGGATGCCAAGCCAGCGGCAGCAACAGCAGTGTCTGATCCAAGATACCGATGATGAAGCTCAACACCCAGAGGGTGATGACCAGCGGAACGAGTACCAATAAACCAGTGAGGATATATTTTTTCATTAGTGCATTCCTGCTTTCGGACAAGTGGAGCACGCACCCGTATCACATGCGCTCGACGTGCTCTTGAACTGAAACCCAGGAGCGCTGAGTTGTTTGGAAAAAGACTCTTTGCCGCAGTCAGGACACACGGTCTGCGGCGCATCGCTGTACTTCTGCATCACGTCTTTCTGCACTCCGCAGCTACTGCATCGATAGTCGTAGATAGGCATGATTTTCTCCTGCGATTTCGAAAGGCGCGCATTATACCCCGCCCCGACATCCCGCCAAAAGCAAGTTTATTGCGATTGCACTGTGTCATCTCCATGCACTTCCTACGGTCTGAAAACACACGCCATGCAGCGACAGCTCAGACATAAACACAATCACTGCAGCATGAAAGTTTCGTATTCCAGCAGGTCCAGCTTGCGCGAGAGCATCTGCATCCCCACCAGCACGGTGATCAATAACGATAGGGCAAAACCGTAGCCGAAGAAACTCGCCCCCATGTACAGGCTGAGTGATGTCAGCGCGACGTTCGTCAGCAGGAACAGAGCACACAGGAATACCACGATGTGGCGCTTGTCGAGATAGAAGAAGATGTTGAGCACGCCAAGCAGCACCACCTGCAAGCCCGCCGCAACCACATCCACATACAGCAACGGCAGATACAGTGTGGAGATGCCGAGCCAGTTGAGCAGCTTTTCGCCGAGGACGAACACCAGCAGCACCGCGATGGCCTGTATCTTGACGATCTCGAACAATCCCTGACGCACGGTGAACAGCATGTTGTCGCGCATGTTCATGATGTGGTCTAGCGAGCCGCCCTCACGCACAGCCTCGTAGAACTTGTCGTAATACTCGACGAAGTCGGTCTCGATGCGCACCAGAAACACCGCCATGCCGGGAATGATCGCCAAATAGGCGAGGAAGATCGGGAAATCGTAGATCAGCGAAGCACGCAGCGGCCCGATGATGGCCTGACTAGTGTCCGGGTAGAACCAGAAGATCAGTTTGTCCGCCCACACCGCCATGTTGTACAGAAATCCAGACCAGATCAGGCTGGCGTACATCGCGCCGGGACGCATAAAATCGAACGAGAAGATCTCTTTACTCAGCGGAAAGTCGCGCAGGATCAACGCGATCATTCCGAGCAGCAACACTAGATGGCCGACGACGAAACCGAGCAGCAAACCTTCCATCCCTTCCGTGCGCAGCAGCAGAGCACCCAGCACGGTGACGGTATAGCCGACGGCGAACATGAGCACGATCTCTTTATACTGTTTCATACCGGAAAGGAAGATCGTCGCCACCCAGATCGAGCATAGGATGACGAAGCCGGACAACATCAGCATCCGGTACGACACACTCATACTGGCGAAGAACAGATAGATGACCAGCATGCCGCACAGTCCGCTGATGCTCGTCACCAGCAGCAACACAGCGGCGAAGTTCGGCAATACGATCTTTTCCTGCTTCTTGAACAGGCTGTCGGCGATAAAGCGGGTGAAGCCGAGCTGGATGAAGCCGGTAAGGATCAGCGAACTCATGATGAGATAGGTGACCGACACCTGAAATTGCACGATCGCAGCCTGCGGATACACCACACCGAGACTGAGGAAGCCGACGAACAGAATACCGATGATGGAAAGCACCCACGGCCCCGAGCTGATGATGCCCGCATAGGCATACGCTTGAAACAAGCCGAAATAACTGTCCTTCTCCAGCAGTTTGCGCAGTTCGAAGCCTATGCCCGCCATGACAGAGCCTCTTCATAGATCGCACGATAACTGTCGAACATCCGTTCCTGCGTGTAATAGGTCTCGACGCGCTTGATGCCCGCCTCGCTCGCGGCATGCCAAGCGGCTTCATCGGTCAACAATTCCAGTGCCGCCTCGGCCAGCGCTTGCGGGTCAGCGATACCCACGATGCGCCCGGCCGCACCGAACGCCTGATCCTGTTCGTCCAGCCCGTAGATCAATTGACGGCAGGAGCCGACGTCGGTGCTGACAGCGGGTACACCGGCGGCGAACCCTTCCAGCAGCACCAACGGCAACCCTTCGCTGATCGAACTCAGCACGCCCAGACCGACCTTGGGCAACAACTCGGTCATCTGCTGGAAGCCGAGGAATTTCACGTTATCGGTCAACCCCAGACCATCGACCAGATCGCGACATTCGGCAACGTAATCGGGATCCTCGTCTTCCGGTCCTGCGATCCATCCTTCCGCTTGCGGCATACGGTTGACGATGGTGCGCATGGCGCGGATATAGGTCTTGATATCCTTGATCGGCACGACGCGTCCGATCAGACACAGGACGGGCGGCGGCGAGGCGGGACGCAGCGCGCGCAAGGCGGCGAAGCGCGGCACGTTGACGCCGTTGGGGATATTGCTGGTGCGTTCTGTGGCGGCACCGTCTTCAACTTGGCGCAAACGGTTGGCCTCGAACAGCGCAACGATGTGGTCGGAACTGTCGTAGCAGCGCGTGCCCAGCGCCTGAAAGAAACGTATCCACAGCTGGCGGAAATAGCTGATCTCGGTCGGGTCGCGCTGGAACACATTGCGGTTGTCGCGCACCCACTGCGCCTGAAACAGATCGATCTTGCGTTCCTTGGTGTAGATGCCATGCTCGGACAGGATCAGCGGACAGCCGGTGCGCTCCTTGAGCAGCGCACCAAGCAGGCCAGCATAGCCGGTGGAGACCGTGTGCAATGCGCGCACCGGAATGAAGTTGCGCGCGATCTCGGCCAGCATCCACACCGGCGTGTGCATGGAGCGCACGGTCCAGAAATAATCAACGAAAGACGGATCGCTGCAATGCTGCTGGTATTTCTCTTTTACGAACGCCCATGATTCTTCGCTATACAAAAAAGTATCTAGGCCCGCACCGCCGCCTTCGTGCATCTCGGGAATGAGTTTGCGGAAGGTCTCTAGGCCGTCCTTGTGCGTGGCAGGAAAGCGGAAACATTCATGCATATGCCGGACGTTGGCGAACGTGGCTGGGTCGCCGTGCATCGGGCGCACCTGCGGCATTTCCTGTTTGTTGTTCAGATAGTGGACTTCCAGATGCACCACGTTGTCCGGCAGCGCATATTTCATGTCGCCATAATCCTCGGGCTGGCTACCGATGAAGATCAGGGCGAACTTGTATTGCGGAAAACCGCGAATGATCTGGTTGACCCAGCTCGACACGCCACCCGAAACGTAGGGAAAGGTGCCCTCCAGCAGCAGCCCGATGTCTGCATTTTCTGCGCGCGGAAAATTCATATTGCGTATTCTTTCGATAGTGGCTGCGCGGACTCACCCGTCCGGCGCACCCAGAAGTTGATCGCCTTTTTCATCATCGGCGTGATCTGGGAAGCAGAGATGCGCGCGAGCTGGCTTTGCACGGTGGCGTAATCGCCACGATCAAAAGCGATCTCGACGGCATACGGCAGCGCGCGGAATTCCGGCAAACCGTATTCCATAGCCAACGCCAGCATCCGTTGCGCTTCATGATGCGATTTCAATTCGTGCAGGATGCGCCCCTTGAGGAACAGCATGCCGGTATCCCGCTGCGCCAACACAAGCGCGGAATCCGCATACGACAGCGCTTGGTTCAGAGAGTGGATGCGCAGATCACCCTGCGCCAGTCCAGCATAGACCAGCTCCCAATATAATTCGGCCAGTTGCTTGTAGCCGATCAGTCGCATGTCATCACCTTCCGCACCCTTCAGATTGACCAGCTCGCGGTGTATCTGCGCGGTGATCTTTTTTTCGCGGCTATCGAGCAGACCGTAAGCGACTAGGCGGATGTCATCCGAGGCGTCGCCCAGCATGTCTTGCAGCAGGGGACTGGAAACCCGCGCGGGAATACCCTGCAACGCGAGCAGCGATTGCAAACGTCGCGGAGTGGGAATGGACGCGTGCGCCAGACGGGACTTGATCTCGCCCTGGCTGAATTTCACATCCGGTTCGCGCAGCGACAGCACGAACTCCGGCAGAACCAGCTTGGCGAATGGATGCTCGATCTTCTCGCGACGGCGATAGCCCGCTAGTACGGCGGCCGCGTACACGCCGAACATACCCAGCACAGGCACGAAGAAGGCGATATTGAACAGGAGTAGCAGCAAGGGGCCGCGCGGGTAACGGAACTGCACGGGCATCAGAAACCAGCCCGCCCCGGCCAGCAACAGACTGGATGCCAAGTGCTCAAGCAGGAATCTGTACAACACACTATCCTGCGACCCGCCCGGCCAAAGTGTCGCCAGCGCGGATATCTCCAGCACCAGTGCGAGCACCAGCACCAGCGTCACCAACAAAGCCCTACGCATGCGACGGCACCAGCAGATGTTGCAAGGTTGCGAGCGGATCGGCTTCATCTAGGCTGATGCGGATCGGCGTCAAATTCCATTCCACCTGGGCGACCTCGCTGTATTCCCGCAGCATGTTCTCGATACGCAGCAGATAACCTTCCGCCGCCGCACCGCTCGCCAAAGGCATCAGATTCACGATCCAGATTCGTTCACCAACGATGACTTGCCAGGCGATATCCAGACCGCGCCGCACCTGAATCAGGCTGGCGACAGCCTGACGTCCGTGCTCGTCATTGCCGAAAGGCAAGGCCACGATGTAACTGTTGATGCCGAAAGAGCGCTGCATGTGTAGCAGACGGGGAAATTCGGCGGCGAAATCGGCCGGAGCTTCGGGCAACATCGCCTTGAACTGGCGTGTGCCTTCGGCTTCGTCCACGCAGTCCGCGTAGTAGCCCAGCATCACCGACAGCATTTGCAGATTCTCTACGTTCAACGCGAGGAAAGGCATCCGCTCGATCACCAGCACACCCTGCAGATGCTTGCTGCTGGTGAGGATGGGAGCCACGACCAAAAAGGGAGAGGCCAGTTTCTCGTTTTCCACTCCCTCGACCAGCAGGTGGGAAAGGGATTGATGTTCCAGCGCATGGCACAGCAAGGGATCGTTGCCCGACAACTCTGGCGGCTCGCCCACCCTGCTCACACAGAGATAGCCCCCCCCGATCGGCACGTAGATTGCCGCCGACTCCAGTTGGCAGTATTGCGTCAACAACTGCAACAGAGAATCCGATGCGGGCATCTGCGCCTCGCTCTGCACCGACGTCAATTGACGCAGGCCGCTCAGCGCGTCGCGCAGCGTCACCGGCTTGGTCAATATCTCCTGCTCCATACGGTCATGTGAAAGACGGAGCAGCAGGTGGCGTAAAGTGATACGGCCAAGGCGCTCGTCTAGATATTGGTTGGTCTCTTCCGCGCGGCGCAAACGCGCGCTCCACGCCGCGCTGAACTCACCGCACACCATCACCAGGATCAAACCTCCCAAGAAGAACTGTTCGGGAAACACCTCGCGTGTCTCCGACAGGTAATCCATCAGTTCCCAGACAGCGATCAAGAGCAGCGATGACACGAACCCAGGTGCCACGCCGTAGCGCAGCGCGACCAAGACTGGGGCCAACCATATCCACGGGAATTCGCCGCGCACCTGGAACGGATCGTCATGCTGGAAGAATATGCCGACCGAGACCGCGCACAGTGTGATGACCACGACTTCCATCCACACCAAGCGGTGATGGCGCAGCGGTGCCACCGTTCGATGGAAACGCTCGATGAATGTGTCAGTTGATTTGCTGGCGTTCACGGGATGCTTACTCTATCGGAGCCTCAGACAGCATGCTTTTGATCAACTTCTGCGCGACCGCGCTCAAAGCTTCGCGGCTCCAGCCGCTCTTGCCAGCTGCCGAACTCCACACCACGCGCGCGCCGTCCTTGAGATCGATGATCTGCATGGTCATGCCGACGGCAGGTTCACCGTCGATGCCCACTTTGTAATGCCATTCATCCACCGCGCCCGTCACCGCATAGCGCACGCCCTGTTCGCGCGCCCAGCCCAGTGCATCCTCCACCACCTTGCGCTCGGCTGGCTCGAACAAACTGTCCCGATTGAGCAGCGCCGGATAATGCAGCAGGTTACTGATGCCATCGGTGCGCAACAGTACTTCGGTGATCGCTTCCGCGCGCAATCCTGCCTGCGGCACCTCGGTGTGGTTGACGATGGGCAGCAATGCCCATTTTGCATTACGGTCCAACGGAACCGCCGTGGTTGATTGATCCAGCACCGCACAGGACGAGAGCATGGACAGCGTAATCAAGATGCCTAATTTGAAGGTTTTCATTTTTTCCTCTGGACTAAAGTTGCGAATAGAAATCATCTTTCAATCAAAATATCTGCGGTAATTCAAAGCAAATTCGTGGCTCAGGCCATTAATCAGATTCGCTCCGCCACGTTCTTCCCGCAGCGTGAAAGCAAGCTGATCATGACCGCTGACTGCGCCCGCCAAACCAAGCCTCGCATTATAGCCTTGCCCGCTGGCGGCATTATGGGTGGCGCAGTAATCCATATAAGGCCGCCATGCGCGCGTATAGACGTTGCGCACGCCGTCGCCGAACCCACCGCACACGCCATACACATTCGCGTCACCGGGCAGCGCCAACGCCGCGACTGCGCTTGAGCCGAAGCGGGTGTGCGTACCGTTCACGCGCACGCGCAGATCGGGGTACTCGGCGCGCACCCAGTACCCGAGTTCCCAGGAAAGTCTCTTTCCGCTTCCCATGTCCGCGCCGTCCTGCGTGCGATAGTGTGCCCAAGCCGATTCCACTTGCAGATATTCGCGCTTGCTCAAGGTGTAGAGCAATCTGGCCGCAGCCTGATCGCGCATGCCGAACACTTGTAAGGTGTTGGATTCGGAGGCGGCGGCATTGAACTCCACGCCCAGATGCAACCGGAAACGCTGCGCGATCTGCATTTCGTGGGTCACATGCGATTCGGTCGTGCGCGTGTATTCGTTCCTGCTCCGCAGCGCGAATTCAGTCGCGCCCGTAGCACCGCGATATTTGAGCAGCACACCCGTCACGCGCTCCATCGGCGGCGTGACGCCGAAACCGGACAACTCGTCATTGCTTTGCTGCGTCTTGTAGTATTCGGCTCCCACGCGTAGCGCGCGCGTAACTGGCATCTCGACTCGGACTTCGCGGATCGAGCGATGCAGGCTGCCGACCTTTTCGGTGCGCCATCCTATATCGAGTTCGCTCGCGGCAGCCAGCGTATCTTCGGTCAGCCTCTGATGGATCTCGTCACTATCCGGATTGTCCGCGAACCCCTGATAGATGATGGATCGCGCCTCGGCACTGCGACCAAGCGTATTCGCGGCATCGTGGCGCATCAGCATGGACAAGCCGCCGCGCTCCTCGTCCATCAAGGCGGAGAGACGGGTCGTGTCTTGATCCGCCATGGCCACCGATACCTCCGCCCACTGTGGCCGATCCAGCGATTGCGCGTAGCGCTGCCACAACCACGCTTTGGCATTGGCGGATTCTTCCTGGGAGACCGCCCACCCCTGCACCAACTCGCTTACTCTGCGTTCCGTCTCCACGTCGTACGCGTTTAGCGAGAGCGACCATGCCAACGACATGCCGTCGATCTTGCGCCGCGTCACTTCGCCCCGTTTAAGCAATCTGTCCTGACGCAGCACCTCGCGCACCAGCGCCGAAGCGGAATCGCCGGGATCGTTCTGCATCGCCATTCGCGCCGCCGCCAGCAACTCCTGCGAATAGAGGGGTGCGGGCATCTTGCCGGCGAAACGCTCGCGTACTTGCAGCCAGGCGTGACGCCGCACGCGGGCAGCCATACCCGCTTGCCGTACCTGCTCAAGCACGTCGGCATAGCTCATCAACCACAGGAAATCCTGCTCGCCCTGTTTGAATTGGCGGGTGTAATAAGCGGCAGCACGCGACGGCTGATCCAGCGTCTGATAGGCCGCCGCCAGTACCCCCCAGCGCGCCGGATTGTTTTGCTCGCCGCGCGCGATGACTTGCGCCAGCATGGCGCGCAAACTAGGCAGGTCACGGCTGTTGATCAGGAACCAGAGGCTGCTTTCCACACTACTGGAATCGAGGGGAGCGATGCTGAGCGCCTGATGGAAGTCTTCACGCGCCGCCCCGAAATCTCCCTGTGCCAGCCAGTATTGCGCGCGCAGTTGATAAAAGCGCGCGTTGCCAGACACATCCAGCTTGCGATCCGTGGCAGCGCGCTCGAACAGACGTTTTTGCGCCTGCATATCCCCCCGCCCCACATTGATCTCCAGTGCCAGCAAAAGCATGTCGAGCTCGCCGTAGCGGTGGTAGGACAGTTCGGCGAGCGCCGCTTTTTCTTCGGGCCGCGTGTCGCCCAGCAAATAGATTAGGCGACTGAAATCCTCCCGCGCCAAGCTCCCCGTTTTGGCCAAACGCCGAAAGTTCTCTTTGGCATCGCCATCCTGCTGCAACTGCCAAGCTAGGATGGCCAGCAATTTCCAGTAGGCGATATCTTCTTCCTTGACGTTCCGGCGGTTGGCTTGCAATAAATCATATGCTTTGCGGTACTGCCCTTTACGCAAATACAGGTTGGCGAGTCTCTTATGCCAAGCGGTGTTGCTGCCATGCCGTTCCAGCAAGCGCGCATACAAGGTGGCGGCTTTATCATCGTCCCCGCTACGCTCGGCCAGACGCGCCGCGATCTCCAGTTGCAACTGCAACCGATCCTTGGCATAGCGACTCTCGAAATAGCCTATCCCTTCGCGCTGGCGACCAGTGAGTTCAAACAGACTGGCCATGTTCTCCCATTGCGCCGCATCCATCTCTTGCCGGGTGGCGACGCGCTTCCAGGCATTGAGCAACACATCGAATTTGCTCAGGGACGGTGCCAGCCTGAGCACGCCACTGAGCGCTTCCATCGTTTCGCGATTTCGCAGCGACCAGCGCCATTCGCGCAAAGACTCTTGCGGACGCCCTGTCCATTCCGCAACCTGGGCTAGACGCAGATGCCAGACCGCTTCGCCCGGCGACTGCTGCACGGCAGCAGCCGCAACCCGGTACGCTTCCTCCAGATTGCGGTTCTCGATGAACACCTGATAGGCCAACTCATAATTTTTCTTGACGTACGGACGCATTTTTTCCGTCCGCGGCGGTGCCATCTCGGATGCCGCGTCCGCGTTCGCTATCCCGATCCAGCTCAGGTCCATCTGCTGCAACCAAGCCACGACCGGCCCGATCAGCCACGCGATATTCAGCAGGTGTTTGGCATAGCGCACGGCGCGCGCTTGATCGTTCGCTGCACGCGCAGCCTTGATCAGGGCGTACAGCGTTTCGGAATCACTTTCCAACGCGCCTACGTGACGGTCAATCCCCCTCATCGCCTGTGTCAGCAAGTTGCCCGAGATCAGCGCATGAATGCCCGCCAAGAAATATTCGCGCTGTTTGGCGACTGTGACGGCCTTGTGACGCGCAATGAAATACAGATGCGCCGATAATTCGTAATCGCCTTCGCCCAGCATGCGCTGGGCCATGGTGGAGAACCCTTCCGCAGACATCATCGCGGAAGACTCTGATATGCGCTGATACAACAGGGTGGCGACACCGCGCTCCCCCAATTGATCCGCCTGCCCAGCCAGATATATCAAGGTCGGCATCGGCCACTGCAGGCGGTGCAACTTGAGCAACACTTCTATGCGGCGCTGCCGCAGCGCCGCGCGTTGCGCGGGATCAGAGCCTCTGGCCAAAAAGCGGCTGGTCAGGAATTTGTATTCGGTCAACAAGCCCTTCGCCCGCCATGCGGCGGATTTGCTCTTGATCACCGGCTCCAGCAATTCCGCCATCCCTTCGGACTCGTTCAGGAATATCCGGTGCTCGGCCAGCAACACGCTCAACTCCAGACTCCCCGGATCGGCTTTCAGAAGATTGCCCAGATAGCTGACAGTTAGCTCATCACCCAACTTTTGCTGCGATGCTTGTTGCAACAGGTCTTGCTTGGGGAAGATCATCACCAGCGGGATCATCACAATCACCGCGAACCCAGCCAATGTCCACGAGGACATCAGCGTCGGCCGCAGACGGGTCTGCTTAGCGCGTGCAGTGAATTCGTAGCTCATCGATGACATGGTCACGCATGGAGAAATGGCTGACGCCGTTACTGGTCGAGTCAGCCCTGATCGTCCGTCCGTCGGCACTCACAACACAGCGGGAGCCTAGCGACAGATCGAATTTCAGCGGCACGTGTCCGCTCAAGGCCAGCTTGAAGGTTTCGTCCTCCTCCGTCCGAGTTGAAGCGGCATGCACGATGCGTGCATTGGCGGAAACTAGATAGGGCGATACAGTCGCAGCACTGCCAAAACGGATGTTGGCTTCGCTATCGCCGAGATGCAGGTATTGCTGGTCTTCGTGGCGGTTGAACCCGACCACGGAGGAACCCGCCCCGATCACTGGCTGGCCGAGCGACAGCGGTGCACGCAGCTCGCGCAAACTGCCATCGCCGTGCACCAGCCAGCCATCGCGAGTGCGCGCCACCACCATGCGGTTGAAATCCCGCACTTGACGCGTGTATTCGGAGACATGCACCGGCGTGACCGGCTGCGCCAGCGCCCACTTGAACACCCTGTCCAACGCTTTGAGCGAAGCGGGCTTACTGGCGGAATAGGTGTGGAAATATATATCGACTGGCTTCAAACGATAGGGAGCCTCGGTCATCTCGAAGGTTTCGATGACACGCTCGTATCCGTAGTAGGGACCGAGCCAGTTGTTGGTATAGACGTTCTCGTTCTGATTCGGTGCATAGACTTGGAACTGCCCATCCTTGGGTACGCCAAGCGGAGCAACCAGCGTCAGCGTGGGATAGCTGCGGGTGATGATGGTTTCACCGCCGTTCATGCTGGCCACGCCTTCCCGCGCGGCGATCTCCAAAGCGTCACTGCCGACGTTGCAATCTCCAGTCCACAAGAAGACCTTCACTTTTTTTCCGCGCGGTGCCAATTTCGTTTCGATATAGGAGATCGAGCCTGCGATCTCCTGTTGCAGATCGAATTCGTAATTTTTCAGACTTAGGTGATACCCCTCTGTTTCGGGATTGGCGACCGCCTTTCTCCACTGGAACGGGTGCGATAAAGAGTGGCTGGCGATCTCAACCTGCGGCAAAGCGAACATCGCGCGCGCGATATCTTCCAGCGCGGCAGACTGCGCCGGATACAAACCGTTGGGGGCGATCTCGCCCTGAATGACGGACATTGTCATCGGCACGGGATATTTCTTCAGTATCTGGTTGAGCAGCACTTCCGCGCCGTATGGCGCGCCGGGGAATTCGCCTCGGCTGGCGAATCCGTCGCCGTCCATATGCACCATCAACTTGCGCCTGCCGCTTTCGGTCGTTACATCCGGCACCGGCATGTCCGGCAACTTCAACGCACGACGCAAAAATTCGATCGGGTTGATCACCCAGCGCATGTTTCTGGAAGTATCCCCCGTCTTGCCGTTGCCAAGCACACTGGGCAACTCGATCAGCACATGCGGATTGAGCGCGTAACCGCCCCACGCAGTCAGGGCAATTACGTCACGCGTCTCGTTGAGTTCGTTCGCCAGCGTCAACAACACTTCAGCCCCCTGCGCCCGCAAAGGGAAGAAGGCGGAACGATCAAATGCCGGTTGCGCTTCGAATCCGACCAGCGCATCGCGGTGCGCGACGTGCAGCCGCATGCGCTCGTTGCGTGAAATTGAATCATGCAGGCCGAAATGGGCAGCATCCGCACTCTTGAACAGGAACCCGCCCTCTCCCAAAATGACGATGGGTACTCCAGCCTTCATTTGTCGTTTCAACCAAACAGTCAAAGCCGCGCCTTCCCCGCCCGCAGGCTGATCCAGCCAGACGACGATGCCCGCATATCGTCCGGTCAACTGCTCACTCGGCAATGGGCGGCGCGCATCCAGATATTCGGCGCTGTATCCCAGATAGTTCAGCGGCATCGTGGCGTAATGCAGCACACTAGTATTGTTTAGTTCGTATTCGGTATTCGCGGTGTTATGCACCATCAGCACTTTGCGCGGCATCACTTCGACCTCGCCCACGCCGAGCATATCCAGCTCTGGATTCGTCACCCATGGAATGAAGCCCAGATCGCGGATATTTGCCGCCGTCGCGCGGGCCAAATCGCGTTTAGCGGGCGGCACATAGTCGATGGACAACACCGGGAGACCGTATTCCTGATGAATGCGATTCAATTGTCCCAGCAACCATTCGCGGTCGTTCGGCGGCACTGCGACGTATTTTTGTTGCGCCGCATCCCAGCGCTGAAACAGCGATTCAGCCGCCACAGCGAAGACTTCCTGATGCACCTGAGGCAGTATTTCGAAACCGCGATTGAAGATCAGTTTGGCTTGCGGATAGCGCTTCTTCAATTCGCGGATCACAGCGACCATGCCAGCTTCCTGCTTGGCTCTTTCCGTCGCCGTCTTGGTGTAGAGCTGGTAGGAATCAAGCGTATCCAGAAAGAAACCTCTATAGCCAGCATCCCACAACGGCTTGATGACGCGTTCCGCAAAGAACGCTGGCCATGCCGCTTGCGCTTGGTCCAGCACGACGCTCCCCCAGACGCTGTTCTGCCCCAGTTTCCAGGCAGCCGGAATCGCTTTCAGATAGCCACGCTCGGGCGAAGCCTCGCCCAAGGCCACGTAAGCGAAAAGCTCAGTCCGAGCATCGGCATGCAACTTGGGATCCGGCACGTGCAGCGGCTCCACCACGACCGCATCGAAAACATGCAGTTCGTCCCACGGCGGATTCGCCCCGTAGAACATAGCGATGCGCGGCTGCGAAGCGAATGCCAATGCAGACATCAGCATCAGCACATGAAAAACGCCCCATCTACACCATGAAAAATTTGAATTCGAATAACTCACGCCGATGCTTCTAGGAGTTGCTTCAGACCATCGGCCAGTTTTGTCAGGGGAGGCGGATTGAGTTGCTCGAACATCTTGCGCGGTGTTGCGCTGGAATGGCGGATATCACCGGATGCGGGCGCTTCGTGGCGAATCTGCGGCACGCAGGCCGCGCATTGCGCCAGCGTATCAATCAACTCCAGCAGCGTCACGCTATGCCCGGTCGCGATATTGCACACACCGTCGGCACTGCTCTTCAGCGCGCGCATGTTGAGTTGCGCCACATCCTTCACAAAGATGAAATCGCGCGTCTGGCCGCCATCACCGAACACGCGCAAGGTGTCCCCCTTAGCCATCGCGGAAGCGAAGCGGCTAATCACGCCCGCATAGGGCGAGGCAGGGTCCTGACGTGGACCATAGACATTGAAGTAGCGTAGACCTAGTGATGAAAGTTTATACAGCTCACTGTATAGCGCTGCATATTGATCGTTGATGTATTTTTCCAGACCATAGGGAGACAACGGTGCCACCGGTGAGGTTTCATCCAGCGGCAATTTTTCCGGCGCGCCGTAGACCGCAGCACTGGAGGCATAAACAAAACGTTGCACGCCGGCGCGGCGTGCAACGTCGAGCACGTTCAGAAAACCGCGCAGGTTGTGCTGACTGGACCCGACCGGATCGGCCACCGAAGCAGGCACCGACACTTGAGCCGCCAGATGCAGCACATGCGTGATGCCGACCATCGCCTGATCGACCGCTTCCGCATCGCGAATGTCGCCATCCACGATTTGGAGATTGGCATGCGCCGCGAGATTGCCACGCTTTCCCGTTGTGAAATTATCCAGCACTCGAACATGCGCCCCGTCGGCCAGCAATGCCTCCACACTATGCGAACCTATAAAACCTGCCCCACCTGTTACCAAAATATTCATTTTTAGGCTCCGTACCAACTGCATTTGTGTTCAATTTTCCGGTTCAAAAATCAGATGATGTCCGATACGACGCATGACACCTCTGCATTTCCACGAACCCGTCACCCCAATTTATTTAGCATAGACCATGCCAGTGACCTAATATACAAGCTGTAGCCATGCAAAACAATCAGTTAATCCCTACCTTTCACAATTTTTCGATACTGCTGACATAATTCGATCAGCGACTGACCAATATTCGACACTCATTATTGATTTGAAACACGCACTTCACACCTCGAGATGAGACCACTGTCCGCAAGCCAGTCCATCCAACGTCCAGTCACCGATGCGGTAACGAATCAGGCGCAAAGTCGGGAAACCGACTGCTGCCGTCATGCGTCTGACCTGTCGATTGCGCCCTTCTCGGATGATGAGCTCAACCCAACTCGTTGGTATTTCCTTGCGAAAACGCACTGGCGGATCGCGCAGCCATAGTCCGACCGGCTCCTCCATCGCCCGCACCTCGGCGGGCAAGGTCAAGCCATCCTTCAATTGCACGCCCTGCCTCAGCTTCTGCAGGGCGGCTTCATCGGGCACGCCCTCAACTTGCACCCAATATGTCTTGAACAATTTGTGTTGGGGATCGGTGATGCGATGTTGTAGTTTGCCATCATCGGTGAGCAACAACAGTCCCTCGCTGTCGGTATCCAAGCGACCCGCCGCATAAACCTCGGCAACAGGAATATAATCCGCGAGCGTCGGATGCAATCCGTCACGACTGAATTGGCAGACCACTCCGTAGGGTTTGTTGAACAGCAGGACGCGACTCATTTCATTTACCGCTCTCGTACTTTGAACATCAAAATTGTTTGAAGTATACGAATTTAATCGTGCTGAATATCAACTTAATGAGAAAACCATGACGAACCAAAAGATCATCTACACCCTGACCGACGAAGCGCCCGCTCTCGCAACCTACTCCTTACTCCCCATCGTACAAGCCTTCACCAAGGCGGCTGGCGTGGTCGTTGAGACAAGAGACATCTCGTTGGCTGGACGTATCCTCGCGAACTTTCCGGAGAATCTGACTGCGCAGCAGAAGATATCCGATCAAATGTCGGAACTGGGCGATCTAACGCTGAAACCTGAAGCGAACATAATCAAATTGCCAAACGTGAGCGCTTCGCTCCCGCAATTGAAAGCCGCCATCAAGGAATTGCAATCCAAGGGTTACAAAATCCCTGACTATCCTGATGAAGCCAAGACCGACGCGGAAAAAGACATCAAGGCACGTTATAGCAAAGTGCTAGGAAGTGCGGTGAATCCCGTACTGCGTGAAGGCAACTCTGATCGCCGCGCTGCCGCTTCAGTCAAACAATTCGCGCGCAAACATCCACACCGCATGGGCAAATGGGAGAAGACCTCGAAGACCCGCGTGGCGCACATGACCAGTGGCGATTTCTACGCTAGCGAGAAGTCGGTCACCGTACCGGAAGCGGTCAACACCCGCATCGAGTTCGTAGCCCGCGATGGCAAGGTCACCGTTCTCAAAGAAAAGATGGCACTCAAGGTAGGCGAGATCATCGATGCCGCAGTGATGAGTCGTAAAGCGCTGCGCAAGTTCTACGCCGAGCAGATCACCGCAGCCAAGAAAGAAGACGTGCTGTTGTCCCTACATCTGAAAGCCACCATGATGAAGATCTCCGATCCCATCATGTTCGGTCATGCCGTATCCGTGTTCTTCCAAGAAGCTTTCGATAAGCATGCCGCGCTGCTCAAAGAACTGAACGTCAACCTCAACAATGGTTTCGGTGACGTGGAAGCCAAGGTCTTCGCCTTACCCGAAGCCAAGCGTGCGGCCATCGTGGCCGACATCGCTGACTGTTTCCGCAAACAACCACCACTGGCGATGGTGAACTCAGACAAGGGCATCACCAATTTGCACGTACCAAGCGACGTCATCATCGACGCCTCTATGCCCCCGATGATCCGTGACGGCGGCAAGATGTGGGGTGCTGATGGCAAGGCCTACGACACACTCGCGATGATCCCAGACCGTTGCTACGCCACCATCTATGTCGCAGCCGTGGAAGACTGCAAAAAGAACGGCGCGCTCGATCCTGCAACCATGGGTTCGGTGCCTAACGTCGGTCTGATGGCGCAAAAGGCTGAGGAGTACGGCTCGCACGACAAGACGTTCGAAGCAGTTGGCGATGGCGTGGTACGTATCGTCGACTCCAACGGCAAGGTTCTGCTAGAGCAAAAAGTCGAACAAGGCGACATCTTCCGCGCCTGCCAGACCAAAGACGCACCGATCCAAGATTGGGTCAAACTCGCGGTCACTCGTGCACGCTTGAGTGGTACGCCTGCCATCTTCTGGTTGGACAAGGCTCGCGGCCATGACGCACAGATCATCGCCAAGGTTGAAAAGTACTTGAAGGATCACGACACCAAAGGACTGGACATCCAGATCATGGAACCCTCCGCTGCCTGCAGTGTTTCATTGGCACGCATTCGCCAAGGCAAAGACACCATCTCTGTCACCGGCAACGTGTTGCGTGACTACCTCACCGACCTGTTCCCGATCTTGGAACTCAACACCAGCGCTAAGATGCTCTCCATCGTGCCATTGATGAATGGAGGCGGCATGTTTGAAACAGGCGCAGGCGGCTCTGCTCCCAAGCACGTGCAACAGTTCCAACAGGAGAATTACCTACGCTGGGATTCCTTGGGTGAGTTCTTGGCATTGGCTGTGTCGTTAGAACATCTAGCGCAGAAATTCAACAACGCCAAGGCACAGGTATTGGCGGATACGCTAGATCAAGCGAACGCGAAGATATTGGAAAACAACCGCTCACCCGCACGCAGAGTCGGCGCGATTGACAATCGCGGTAGCCACTTTTACCTCGCTTTGTACTGGGCACAGGCACTCGCCGCACAGAACAATGACAAGGAAGTGCAGACTCGTTTCGCACCACTGGCGAAGGCGCTGACCGAGAACGAAGCGAAGATCAACGCAGAACTGATCGCCGCTCAGGGCAAACCCGTAGAGATGGGGGGGTACTACCTACCAGACTTCAACAAAACATCGAATGCGATGCGCCCAAGTGCGACTTTTAACGCCGCACTGAAAGCGATCTAAGTCGGTAGCACAAAACAAAAAGCCCGCCACTTTCGTGGCGGGCTTTTTTCATTCAACTCAAGAACCGATTAAGGAGCTTGGATGTTGGATGCTTGCTTGCCTTTAGGACCTTGAACGATGTCAAAAGTCACTTTTTGGCCTTCTTTGAGAGACTTGAAGCCGCTCATGTTGATAGCTGAGAAATGTGCAAACAGATCTTCGCTGCCATCATCTGGAGTGATGAAACCGAAACCTTTTGCGTCGTTGAACCATTTAACTGTACCGTTTGCCATGCTATAACTTCCTTACAAAAATACGGGTGGGCACCCGCTAAATTGTTTGAAACCCAAGATCGCACATGGCAAAACCAGTACTGCAGATACTTTGATTCAAACACCCAGACGCTTTTTAACCCACCCTAACTGACAACGTCAAGCGTTAATTGCAACTATTTTCAAAACAGGGTTGAAAAAGACGTTCTAATCGTCAACTATGTAGCTGAACTCAATGTGACAATGACCCAAAATGGCAACTAAGCAAGAAAATCTTCCCGTTCTTGAACGGAGTAAAACTAAACCACCCAAGCTGTACAAGGTGCTATTACTGAACGATGATTACACCACGATGGAGTTCGTAATCGAAGTGCTACAAAGATTTTTCTCGATGGGCACGGAACATGCAATGCAAGTGATGCTCAAAGTGCACAATGAGGGTTCTGCTGTATGCGGCGTATATCCTAAGGACATCGCCGAAACAAAAGTGAACCAAGTCGTCGGTTATGCAACACAACATGGGCATCCTTTGAAATGCCACATGGAGGAGAATTAAGATGATTGCTCAAGAACTTGAAGTAAGTCTCCACCTCGCTTTTGTCGAGGCTCGACACAAACGTCACGAATTCATCACGGTGGAACATCTGTTGATGGCGATGCTGGACAAT
>JBGSWB010000046.1:0-3258 GCA_041752675.1 Sideroxydans sp.
CGCCATCATCGAGATCAAGCGCCTGCTCCTGCTAGCAGACAAGCCGACCATCCTCGACCACATCATCCTTCCCGCCGCATCTTTCAAAGGCGTGAACACCGCATTGATCGAGTCGTTCAACGGATCGATGTATCGCATGTACGAATCTCAGCTCGGCATCCGCATGGTGCGCGCGGAAGAACGTTTGAATGCGATCGGTGCGGATGCGGCGACGGCATCTATCCTCAACATCAAGACCCACACACCGCTGTTACGTATCGAACGCGTCTCCTATACCTATGGTGACAAACCGATGGAGTGGCGCTTGGGCATGTGCCTGACCAATGAGCATCATTATCTGAATCATCTTGAGTGAGTGACGCAGGAGGCGATATGACGACCGAAGAAAGAAGACACAGCAGTAAGAATATCGACACCAGCATGCTGGGGGGCTACTGGCCCGGCATCCAACTGTATTACCCGCCCGTCAAATATTCTCCCGCCCAAGGTATCTACGAAGATCTGGAAGCGGCTTCCTTGCGCATGAAGAAACATGCGCATGCCACCCATGCTCATACGCTCATCTTCGACTTGGAAGATGGCTGTCGCCAAAAAGAATTGAGTCGTCAGTTGCTGCGACAAGAGCTGCCCCACTTCCAACGCAGACATGAGGTGGCCATCGCTATCCGCGTCAATCCTTTCCGCACCGAAGAGTATGAAAAGGATATGGCGCTGGTGAAGGACATGTCGGAATACATCGATGTGGTGATGTTGGCCAAGGCAGGTGAAGCCTATGGCGCACCTGAAGTGCGCGACCTCTCCAGCTTCCTCGTCGGGCTGAGGCACACCATCACCATCCAACCGATCATCGAGCACCCCAAGTCGCTCAAGATCGCGCCTGACCTGATGCAGTACAACACGGTGAAGCATGTGGTGTTCGGCATCCACGACTTCTCCAAAGCGATGGGTATCCAGATCACGCCTGAGCATTGGACGGAAGAGCTGAAGTACTACCTCAACCAGATCATGTTCGAGGCACGTATCGCTGGTAAGGGCGTCATCGGTGGGGTGGAGACCTTGATCGGCTCCAGCAGCATGCCCACCAATTTCTTAGAGCCGCACGATGTGCGTCGCTGGTTGGATTTGCATGGTGAGAACGAATCGCACATCGTCTATAAACATGCGTGCCAAGAAGCCGCCAACGGTTTGACTGGCAAGCAAGTCATCCATCCCGCACACATCCATCTGTGCAAGGTCGCTTACACGCCCTCCCCTAGTGAGGTCGCCACCAAGATCCAGATCTTGAAAGCGGCCATCGAGGCCGATGCCTTACTGGGCGGCGCCATCAAGTTCGAAGGCGAGATGCTCGACCCACCGATGTTCGGTAAAGCATTGCAGACTTTGTTGCGCGCCTACTCATTGCGCGCCCTCACCCCTGCCGACACCGAATTCGCGCTCACCGTCCTTAAACTCATGCCAGCTCAAGTGGTACGCGAGAACTGGCCGTACGGCATCATCCTTTAGGAGGCAGCATGTCAAATCTAAAACCATTCGCCCCTTGGGTGTGGCAAGTCCCTGAGTTCTTCAACATCGGCGTCGCCTGCACGGATGCACATCTGGACAAACCTGCCGCCGACAATATCGCCATGATTGTGGAGGACGACAAACTCGGCACCTCGCAGATCACCTTCGCTGGCTTGGCTGAACGCACCAGTCGTTTCGGCCAAGTGTTGCGAGAGCTCGGCGTGGGCGTGGGTGAACGCGTGTTGGTACGTTTGCCGAATAGCTTGGACTACCCCACCGCTTTCCTTGGTGCGATGAAGCGCGGCGCGATCGCGGTGCCGACCTCGACATTGCTCACCGCAGAAGAAGTGGTGTATCTGGCGCAAGACTCGGGTGCATCGGTACTGGTCACCGACAAAGCCGCATGGGCGACTCTCAAAGACAAATTGCATGACGCTGCCAATCTACGCCATGTCCTACTGTCTGGCCCCGGTGCGGTAGAGACCGTCGCCGGCTTGGATGTACAAGACCTCGACACCGCATTGGCCGCTATCAAACAGTGGGAAGCTCCACACCCCACCAAAGCGACCGACCCTGCCTATCTGGTGTACACCTCAGGCACGACGGGTTATCCCAAAGGCGTGTTGCATGCGCACCGCGCAATGATCGGCCGCACACCGGCATCGACTTATTGGTTCGATTTCGCGCCCGAAGGCGACCGCATCATGCACTCGGGCAAATTCAACTGGACCTATGTGTTGGGTTCGGGATTGATGGACCCGCTGTATCTCGGCAAGACCGTCATCGTGCATGAAGGCAAGAACGATGCAAACACTTGGCCGCGCCTCATCAAGAAACATAGCGCCACCATCTTCGTGGGTGTGCCGACCATCTATCGCCAGATCGTGCAGAAAAGCGACCTCACCCAAGCCGATGTGCCCAGCCTGCGCCACTGCATGAGTGCGGGCGAACATCTGTCGGATGAAGTGCTGACGCAATGGCGCGAACGCTTTGGCGTGGACATCTACGAAGCGGTCGGCATGTCGGAGTTCTCTTACTACCTGTGCCAAACCAAGTCGCGCCCGATACGTCCCGGCTCGGCGGGTTTCCCGCAACCCGGCCATGCCATCCAACTGCTGGACCCAGAGACTTTGCAGCCAGTCGCCACGGGTGAAGAAGGCATGATCAGCGTGCCAGACAACGACCCTGGCCTGTTCTTGGAATATTGGAATCTGCCCGAAGAGACAACCAAACTACGTCATGACGGTTGGTTCTTCACGGGCGACTATGCACGCTACGATGCCGATGGCTACATCTGGTTCTTGGGACGCAAGGACGACATCATCAAGAGTTTCGGTTATCGCGTCTCGCCCTATGAGATCGAGCGTGTATTGAAGTCTCACCCTGCGGTCGCCGATTGCGCCTCGGTAGGTGAAGAGATCGAGAAGGACAAGGTACTCGTCGTGGCCTACGCGATCCTACATCCAGGCAGTACGACCACGGCAGATGAGTTGTTGGCGTTCGGCCGTGAACATCTCGCCGCCTACAAAGCACCGAAGACGCTCTACATCGCCAAAGACTTCCCGCGCACCAAGAATGGCAAGATATTGCGACGCGATGTGAGTCCAGCTATCGCCATCTCTAGATCGACGCTGAGATAAGCATCATTGCCGTGCTCGTCCCTTCCACCATGCAGGGGGAAGGCTAGGATGGGGGTTGACCCTGAGAAGGCGCAACGTTTCTACCCCCACCCTACCCCTCCCCCTGCAAGGGGGA
>JBGSWB010000047.1:0-2167 GCA_041752675.1 Sideroxydans sp.
GATCTCCTGAGTGGCTGCAGTGGTGCGCTCGGCAAGCTTACGCACCTCGTCCGCCACCACCGAGAAACCCCTTCCTGCTTCACCGGCGCGTGCCGCTTCGATCGCCGCATTGAGTGCCAGTAGATTCGTCTGCTCGGCGATGGCATTGATCACTTTCACGATCTTTCCGATCTCTTCAGCACTCTTACTCAAACGACCGATAGTTTGCGCAGACTGCTCCAACGAACTGCGAATACCTTGTGTGCGCTGTTGCACCTGTTTGAATTGTTGCTGCGCGTGCTCGACCGCCTTCTGGGTAATGAGTTTGATCTCGGCCGTCGTCTGCGTCGCAGAATCGATATCGGATATCTGCCGTTGCAATGAGGCCATGATCTCTTGTATCGCCGCCAACACCTGTTGTGTCGCGACCGTTGCCTCTTGGTTTCTATCCATCATGTCCTGGTGATTGCCTTCCATCTCACCTGTCGCTTGGATGACCTGACCGACCGTCCCATCCAATGTATCGATGAAACTATTCACCCACTGCGACATGACTGCTGGCTCATCGATGGTGGCATGATTCCGATCCAAACGCTGTGATAGGTTACCGCCGCCCTCTGCCAAACCTCGGATCATGCGCGCCATGAATCGCAAACGTTCTGTCATCGGTTTGAGGGCGTATCGATAGAACACTATCGCTCCCAATCCTAATATCGAGAGGTTGATCAAGGCAGTTTCCAAAGTATCGAGTTGCAAGAAGTAGCTGCTGCCGAATGTGATCAGCCACGTCATAAATACCAACATCAAGTTGGATTGCATCATGCGGAAATTGACGGAGCGAAACCGATTCGCTTCTTCCAGATCAGCCTCACACATCATGCCCCAAACATCCAATGAACCCGGCATCTGTAGCGTGACACCCGCCCCGATCACAGGGATGTGACGATAGTCTGGATAGCCCGGATAGGTGACGAACAAATTCTCGCCACGCGCGATGGTCTCGCGTACTCCCGGATGCAGATCGTTGCTTGCCGGATCATTGAATATCAGTTCGAGTTCAGTATGTTTGTCCACCCAAACCGTTCCATAATCGGTGCGCACACCTTGCTTGAGGTTGTCACCCAGACTGAACGCACTATCTTCGAAACGGGAGCGTGACAATGCCGTACCGGGCCGGATGTTCGGGTCGAACTCCGACTTCACCATGAAGAGATAGTTGTCTCCAGAGTCCACGAAGACATGCCCCGCTTCGCGTTGGATCAGATCGCCCAACACATCGTTCGGAACACGCCCACAAAGAGCGCCTACGACCTTATCGCCCGTGCTGATCGGCAGATAGAACATCAGCGTCACTGCATCATGGAACTTCGAACTGGAAGGGCCTACTTCCTGGGTCTTTTGGTCAACATACGGTCCATGTAAAAAACGTTGAGCCAACCCCGATTCAACAGCCTTAGGCGGCAATCTGTAGGAGGCGACGTTGGTGTAGTGACTGCTGGCGAGCACTTGTCCAGAGGTATCGATGTACAACAACTCTGAAAAGTCTGCGCTTCTTGCGTGCATACTTTGCATCAGCTTGGATGTGGGTCGCGGCAGTTCCCGACGCAGCTCTTCTGCCATCGACTCCAACAATTTCCATTGTTGATTAGCCCAGCTTACAAGTGCCTGTCGCCGCGTCGTAGCAAGCCCCTCGAATGTCTGCTCAAGGATCGGATAGCGGCGGCGATTGATAAAGCTCGACCAACGCAGTGCGAACTTGCCAGTCTTGCCGAACCAAGGCAACCAGCTTCGCTCATGAGCTTCGCGCCTCATGTGATCACTCTTCAACATGCTGTACCCCTTGCTATCGATGTCATGCTAAGGAATAGAGCAATTTCCAGGCCATTGACCTGTTGAGGCCATCCTATGGGGCAAGCAAATCAATCCACCTTGAAATCGCCCCAAACTGGGGCGTGCCATCACAGCAAAGCACGATATATCGCTATTCCAAGAGCGAGTTCAGCGTGCGAAAGAATGCCATGTCATGGTTGGGCCACAGATCAGCGTGAGTTTCTCGTCCTAACTGTTTCAACTTGCGGATGCTCTCAAGTGCCAATGATTCTTCGTCGTTCCAACACAATCCGGGAGCGATCTCGCTTTCGATGTTCTCTGTCAGATCTGCGGCATCTCCACACAGAATGACTGGTGA
>JBGSWB010000048.1:0-16302 GCA_041752675.1 Sideroxydans sp.
ACCTTTGCGTAGTGAAGGTGCTGAGTCACAACAACGCCAACACCAGATCCAGATGCAGATACTCAAGCTGACTCAGGCGAATGAACGGAGTGCCGAGCGCGATTCGCAGATCGCTCAAGAGTTGGAAGAGATGGCTGAACGTGCTAACAGCGAACAACGCCAGTTGCAAGAAGTGGCAGAGCAGATGGCTATTCAGCGTGAAAGATCATCCGTGCAACTGCTGGAATGCGACCAAGCAAGACAGCAAGCCAGTGCATTGGATCTGGCCTTGCGCGATGTGCGCGACCGTGCACAACGAGCACAGCATGAATTGCAAGAAGCGCGCTTCTTTGCCAAGACCTGCGTCGATAAATTGAGTGACATCGAACAGAACATACAGCACAACAGCATGACCTTGGGGCAATTGGAAGAGTCTTTGATACAGAATCAGAGCGAACAAGCGAACCTGAGTGACGGTGATGCGCAGCAGTTGTTGCAGGGAGCATTGCAGCAACGCCAAGTGCACGAGCAAGCGTTGGCCGAGGCACGCAATGTGCTGGAACATGCGACGGTGAGTTTGAATGCGATGGAACAAGAGCGCCTCTCTTGTGAGCAGAAACTGAATCCGCTACGTGAGAAGGTGAATGAGATCACGCTCAAGGAGCAAGAGGCGAGACTGCAATACGAACAATGGGCTGAGCAACTGGTGGGAATCGATGAGGAGCCATTGCTCCCGTTGATCGAAGGCGCCAAGGCGGGCGGCTTGCAAAGCGAGTTGACGCGCTTGAGTAACGAGATATCCGCTTTGGGGGCGGTGAATCTGGCCGCGCTAGAAGAGTTGCAGACCGCGCAAGAACGTAAGTCCTATCTGGATGCCCAGGCGAAAGATTTGAACGAGGCCATCGAGACCTTGGAAGACGCTATCCGTCGCATCGATAAAGAATCGCGCGACCTGTTGATGGCTACCTACGAAGAAGTGAATCGCCACTTGGGCGAGTTGTTCCCGATCTTGTTTGGTGGAGGCGAGGCGCGCTTGGTGTTGACGGGTGAAGAGATCCTCGATAGCGGCGTGCAGGTGATGGCACATCCGCCAGGCAAGAAGAATGCCTCTATCCATCTGCTGTCGGGTGGTGAGAAGGCGCTGACCGCTATCGCTTTGGTATTTTCATTGTTCCAGCTCAACCCTGCGCCATTCTGCGTGCTGGATGAAGTTGATGCCCCATTGGACGACACCAATACGGAACGCCTATGCAAGCTGATCCAGAAGATGTCCGACAAGACCCAGTTCGTCTACATCAGTCATAACAAGATCACGATGGAGATGGCGCAACAGCTGATCGGTGTGACCATGCAGGAGCGCGGCGTCTCCAAGGTGGTGTCGGTGGATATCGAAGAGGCGTTACGCCTCAGCGTGGATGGTGCGAGTAAGGCTGCGGTGCCCGCTTAGTTGCAGTTGTTGCTAGCTGCTTTGCGAGCTTCGCTCAGGCGCTGTTCACGGGCAGCATCGTCAAGGTAGGTCTTCTCACCATTGGCATCGTAAGTGACGATGCGCGTACCTTCTTCTAACATTCGCAAATTATGTTGAGCAGCTGTGCAATTGCGCTTCTTCTCTTCGGCTTGTGCTTCTTGCTGAGCTTTCTTTTCGTTAGCTTCCGTCTTTTCCTGTTTGGATTTCTTTAGCTCTGCTTCGCGTTCCACATAGCTCTTGGAGGAGTAAGTGGCTGGAGCGGCGGCTTGTCCTGTTCCGGCGACGTTGGGGACGCTCTGTGTCTTGACGTTTTGTGGAGGGGTGTCGGAGTAGTGCACATTACCTTGAGCATCAACCCATTTATTGAGTCCAGCTTGGGCATTCAGGCTGAAGAGTGCAGCGACGGCGATGATGAAGATGGCTCTCATGGGATATCCCTCTAAAAATTTAGCCAGAAATTACCTATTATTTTGACTCGCGTCAATTTATCATTGGAACCGGTCTAAAAACGCTGGCACGTTCGTGGTTAATAACAAGATTGGCGAAAAAGATCATATAGATTGAGGGGGGTGGATGTCACAAAAAAAAATACCACTGGATACGCAACAAGAGTTCTTGAATGTGGAAAGCAATCAAGATCTTGTGTTCAAGTTATTCCGTTCATATTATCGGTCACATCAAAATACGGGGAAATTGTTCGATGATTTCCCAGATTTTTTCTTAGTCAAACCAATCGTTCTGAAAGATGCAGATCTCGCGGTACGGGCCTCGGATAAATTGATCATAGAGGACTGTGTGCACAGGGCGCAAGATCGTAAAGGCCATGTGGGGGTCAGTAAGTGGCGCAATCCAAAGCTAAATTATTATTGGCTTGAATTGTCGGCTTTCCCGTATGTGCTTGGAGATGACGTCACACAGAACAACCAAGGCGAGTTCTTCTACGTGCTCAGCCAGTTCATCGAGCACACCAAGAAGAATCCAAAGATGTATGGCGATCTGACGGCTGAGATCGACTCAGATAAAGATCTGGCATTGATGTTGGCGGAGATCAATAAGCGCGGCTCGAAGTTGCAAAGTATGTTGCCCCATTATTCTCAAGACATGTTAGTGAAGTACAACCTGAACTGGCCCATTGGCGAGGTAAATAAGCTGCTACAGACGCTAAAAGCCACGGATCAGAGTTGGTGCGAGGTGTTTTTCGAGCACATCATCTACGTGATGAGTAAGAAGCAGTAGTCAGGTGTGAAACGCATACTCGGGCGCGCCGAAAAGTTTTGATATAATGCGCGCTTTGCAGAGGAACATTCCATGCGTATCACTCAAAAAGCCCTCACTTTCGACGATGTGCTCCTACTGCCAGCACATTCCAATATCCTGCCGCGCGATGTCAGCCTGCGCACGCAACTTACCCGCAACATCCACCTGAACATCCCCTTGCTGTCCGCAGCGATGGACACGGTCACCGAGGCGCGTCTTGCAATCGCGTTGGCGCAAGAAGGCGGAATCGGCATCATCCATAAGAATATGACCTCGAAGGAGCAGGCGGCTCAAGTCTCCAAAGTGAAGCGCTTCGAGAGCGGTGTCGTGAAAGATCCCATCACCATCGCACCGAACATGACTGTTCGTGACGTGCTCAATCTGACCCGTCAACATAAGATTTCTGGCCTACCTGTGGTCCAAGGCAAGCAGGTGGTTGGTATCGTCACCAACCGTGACTTGCGTTTTGAAAGCAACCTCGATCAATCCATCACCAACATCATGACGCCACGTGAGCGCTTGATCACGGTCAAGGAAAACGCGAACCGTGACGAGGCGCGTAACTTGATGCACAAGCATCGCATCGAGCGTGTATTGGTGGTGAACGATGCATTCGAGCTATGCGGTTTGATCACAGTCAAAGACATCCTGAAATCCAGCGAACATCCATTGGCTTGCAAAGATAGCTTAGGTCGCTTGCGCGCAGGCGCTGCCGTTGGTGTGGGTGATGGCACTGAAGAACGTGTCGAATTGCTAGTAGAAGCAGGTGTCGATGTCTTGGTGGTGGATACCGCACACGGCCATTCACAAGGCGTGTTGAGTCGCGTGCAATGGGTCAAGAAGAACTTCCCGCAAGTCGAAGTCATTGGCGGCAATATCGCCACAGGTTCTGCTGCACGTGCGCTGGTCGATCATGGAGCCGATGGTGTCAAGGTCGGTATCGGCCCAGGTTCGATCTGTACGACTCGTATGGTCGCAGGTGTAGGTGTTCCACAGATTACCGCTATCCAATTGGTGGCGGATGAGCTGGCAGGTACTGGCGTTCCGCTGATCGCAGATGGTGGCGTACGTTTCTCTGGTGATATCGCCAAAGCTATCGCGGCAGGTGCACATGCAGTGATGCTGGGTGGTTTGTTCGCAGGCACAGAAGAAGCACCAGGCGAGATCGAGTTGTACCAAGGTCGTTCTTACAAGTCTTACCGTGGTATGGGCAGCTTGGGGGCGATGCAGCAAGGTTCCAAGGATCGTTATTTTCAAGACACAGAAGGCAACAACGACAAGTTGGTGCCTGAAGGTGTGGAAGGTCGCGTCCCTTACAAGGGCAGTGCGTTGGCTGTGGTGCATCAACTATTGGGCGGTCTGCGTTCTAGCATGGGCTACCTTGGATGCCCAGACATCGCGACGATCCATGCTAAAGCGGAATTCGTCGAGATCACCTCCGCAGGTATCCGTGAATCGCACGTGCATGACGTGCAGATCACCAAAGAAGCACCGAACTATCACATCGACTAATCCAACCAAGACGGGGCGCGTAAGCGCCCCTGTTCATTCCTATGTCACATAAAAAAATCCTCGTACTCGATTTCGGTTCTCAATACACACAACTCATCGCTCGCCGCGTGCGTGAGACGCATGTCTATTGCGAATTGCATCCTTGGGACATGAGCGAGGCAGATATCCGCGCCTTTGACCCAACGGGGATCATCCTCTCGGGTGGACCGAATTCTGTGTATGAAGATGAGACGCCTAAAGCGCCGCAAGTCGTATTTGAATTGGGTGTTCCCGTGTTCGGCATCTGCTACGGTATGCAGACCATGGCGGCGCAACTGGGCGGTAAAGTCGAAAGTGGCAAGGTGCGCGAGTTCGGTTATGCAGAGATTCGTGCGCAAGGTCATTCCAAGCTGTTCGATGGCATCCAAGACAAGACCAATGCTCAAGGACACGGCTTGCTCGATGTATGGATGAGTCACGGTGACAAGGTGACAGCATTGCCAGCAGGCTTCACGGCTATCGCATCCAATGCGGCGACACCATTTGCGGCAATGGCGGATGAGGCTCGTCGCTTCTATGCGGTGCAGTTCCATCCTGAGGTCACTCACACGCATCAAGGTAAAGCCATCATCGGTCGCTTCGTACACGACATCTGCGGCTGCGGACAAGATTGGAACATGCCTGACTATATCGCCGAGGCAGTCGCCAAGATCAAGACACAAGTCGGTGATGAAGAAGTCATCTTGGGTTTGTCTGGCGGCGTCGACTCTTCGGTAGCGGCAGCGCTAGTGCATCGCGCCATCGGTGATCAGCTCACTTGTGTGTTCGTGGATAACGGCTTGCTCCGTCTGAATGAAGGCGAGCAGGTGATGGAAATGTTCGGCAAGAACTTGAAGATGAAAGTCATCCAAGTGGATGCGAGTGGCGAGTTCTTGAAGTTCTTGGCAGGCGTCACTGACCCAGAGCAGAAGCGCAAGATAATCGGGCGCGAGTTCGTCGAAGTGTTCCAGCGCGAATCAGCGAAGCTAAAGCAGGCCAAGTGGTTGGCGCAAGGCACCATCTACCCTGATGTCATCGAATCCGCAGGTTCCAAGACCAAGAAGGCACACACCATCAAGTCGCATCACAACGTCGGCGGATTGCCTGAGTCTATGCATCTCAAGTTGCTAGAACCCTTGCGCGAGCTGTTCAAGGATGAAGTGCGTGAACTGGGTGTCGCCTTAGGCTTGCCAGCTGATATGGTGTATCGCCATCCCTTCCCAGGTCCTGGTCTGGGTGTGCGCATCCTCGGCGAAGTGAAGCGTGAATACGCTGATCTGCTTCGTCGTGCCGATGCCATCTTTATCGAAGAACTGCGCAATACCAAAGATGCCAGCGGCAAAAGTTGGTATGACCTCACCAGCCAAGCATTCACCGTGTTCCTGCCTGTAAAGTCTGTCGGGGTGATGGGTGATGGCCGCACCTATGAATGGGTCGTTGCTCTACGCGCAGTTCAAACCCAAGACTTTATGACCGCCCACTGGGCACATCTGCCATATGAATTGCTTGGCAAAGTCTCCAACCGCATCATCAACGAAGTACGGGGTATCAACCGCGTCGTCTACGATATCTCTGGAAAACCTCCCGCAACTATTGAGTGGGAATGATCACACGTCTGGCATCAGCAGGCAGCTAATGGCATCAAAACACCCGTAAGCCAGCGTCACTGCGGGCTTTTTTGCTTTTTGGTCTGGCATTGGCTGGCATCTTCAAGCACCGGCAAGTACGCTTTTCTTATGGTACGGCGGATGGTACTATCTCATTCGATACCATGATAGACACTCGATACCATGCCATGATCTTTAGACTGTGCATGGCATTGAATGTGCGTAACTTGTTGATTTTTAAGTAGAAAAGTCGTTTTTTCTTGCTGATTTTGATCATGGTATTTTGAACCTAGATAGGACGAATGCCATGCTCACCGATACCAAGCTGCGCAACATCAAGCCGCAGGCAAAGGTAGTGCGGTCCTGGTTGGTGCTGAAGTGGTCGGCCCAGGGCATCAATTGCAGAATGCTCTGGTTGCCCTCGGCGACGAGTCCGCGCCATTGGTCCAGCGGGTGCCGGTGCCGATTGGCATGTGGCGGCCCTGGTCTGCTGAATCCATCGCGGCCGATCCTCTGGCCAGCGGTGTCGGCTTGGTCGCCGGCCGCAAGGTGGCTTACTCGATCTGCTATGAACAGCTCCTGGTATTTCCCGTTCTGGTCAGCCTTGCGCACTCGCCCGATGTGCTGGTGGGCGCGGCGAATGACTGGTGGGCGCGTGAGACAAGCATTCCCGCGATCCAAGGGCAAGCGCTGGATGCTTGGGGGCGCTTGTTTGGCCTGCCTGTAGTGCGCGCCACGAACACCTAAGCGGGCTGTCCATCAAGCGGTGCTTAGCTGGACACCCCAGCCATGGCGGTTTTGCCTACCAAAAAACGCGCAAATCTGTTAAGATAGCCGTCAATTTTTCAATGTTTAGGTACTGTCCATGAATCAACGCATCGGATATGCCCGCGTTTCGACGGATGATCAGCACCTCGATTTGCAGCGAGATGCACTCACGAAGGCAGGGTGTGGCGTTACCTACGAAGAAAAAGCCAGTGGCAAGACGGCTGACCGCCCAGAGTTGGAGCAATGTCTAAAGGCTTTGCGTGCTGGTGACACTCTTGTTGTTTGGCGACTGGATCGACTTGGGCGAAGTCTTCAGGATTTGCTGCGGATCGTTTCTGACCTCGAACAGAGTGGCGTTGCATTTGAAAGCCTGACTGAAAAGATAGAGACAGGAAGTGCGGCTGGTAGGCTCATTTTTCATGTGTTTGCAGCCCTCTCGGAATTTGAGCGGAACTTGATTCGAGAGCGCACACAGGCAGGTTTAACAGCGGCTCGCGCCCGTGGTCGTGCTGGTGGCCGCAAACCGAAACTGGACGATAAGCAGGTGCGCGAGATCAAGGCACTTTTACGTGATCCAGGCATACAGGTGGCCGATGTGGCTCGCCGATATGGTGTTTCGAGAACGACTGTGTATAAGCATGTTGGTGTGGTTGCATTGCAAAATATTTGATTAAAGAATCAGGAATACAAAAAAATGAGCATTAATAGGGATAAGCCTGATCTTTGGAAAGCTGACATTGGTCGTTCTGTAGATTTGTACAACTCATGGTTTATGGAGTTCGCGCCAAAAGCATTTCGTGAGACCAGAGTTAAGACGGCAGAGCATGTCGAATTTGCTTTACGTTCAACAGCAAACCTTACCAATGTGACCCCGGCGCTTCTGAAAGAACACCCAAGAGTGTTGCCGATGTTGCGCATGTCTACTTGCCCGCCTATCGCACGAGATCGGCTAATTGGCTTGGCTGGAATTTCCAAAAATCTCGTTGAGAGTATGGAAGACGCCGAAGCACCGCGTGTGCCGCCAAGGATGCCCACCGCTCAGCTGGACGCGGAGTTAGTGAAGATCGGCGCGATCATCGAAAAAATGGCTGACCCAGACATTTTTGTTTGGCTTGGTCGCCAGGACCCCGCGACGGATACTGAGGTTGCCCGTGCAGCCACCGTTGTAGCGGATCGTTTGTGCGGTGCGGTTTCCGATCCAATTATTCGCAATGCTCAAGAAAAGCGGCAGCTCGCTGGCATAGCCGCTTGGTTGCAAGAGCGCGGTTACACGCAACACGTGGCGAGTAATGGCGTGAAATTCAACCAGATGCAGCCAGGTACGTATTCGTTTCGCATGAATGTCCAAGTAAAGATGATTACGGACAAGAACGAAGAAAAGTTGGTAAATATTCCGGTTGATGCAGTCATCATGCCGAAAACGGCTCAGCCAGGTGATTATCCATTGCTGATTGAAGCCAAATCTGCGGGCGACTTCACGAACGTCAACAAACGACGCAAAGAAGAGGCTCAAAAAATGTCGCAATTGCGGAGCACTTACGGAGCCAATATCCGTTTTGGACTGTTTCTGTGTGGGTACTTCGATAGCGGCTATCTTGGATATGAAGCCGCTGAAGGGATTGACTGGGTGTGGGAACACCGGATCGACGATTTGGCCCAATACGGGATCTGAATATGGAACAGCGCGTTCATAACGAAACAATTCGACTAGCAATTCAGACAGAGCTGGATGCAAAAAAGACCGCGTTAGAGCGGAATAAGCTCGGTCAGTTTGCGACGCCAACGATATTGGCTCGTGAGGTGCTGTCCTATGGATTGAGTTTGACGCCAACTGAGCAGCCAGTTCGTTTCCTTGATCCTGCTATTGGCACAGGTTCGTTTTATTCTGCATTGCGTGAAGTGATTGGACGCCGGCCGATAGAGGCAGCGAAAGGCTACGAGGTAGACCCGCATTATGGAGAGCCTGCCCAAGAGCTGTGGGCTGGGTCAGGGCTTGAAATTGAGCTTTCTGACTTTACCCAAGTTGAGCCGCCGAAAGCTGGCTTCAATCTGCTAATTTGCAATCCTCCTTACGTTCGCCATCACCATCTTGCAGGCGACGAAAAGCGGCGTTTGCAGATCGTGAGCAAGGAGTCCGCTGGCGTTAAGTTATCTGGCTTGGCTGGTCTGTATTGCCACTTCATGGCGTTATCGCATCGCTGGATGAGTGATGATGGAGTTGCTGGCTGGCTAATTCCGAGTGAGTTCATGGACGTAAATTACGGTCGTGAATTGAAGCGCTATCTCCTTGAAAAAGTAACACTGCTGCGCATCCATCGTTTTGATCCAAACGATGTTCAATTTGATGATGCGCTAGTCTCTTCGGCGGTAGTCTGGTTTAAGAAAGCTAAACCACCAGCTGGCCATACGGTCGAATTTTCTTATGGTGGGACGCACACTGCGCCTGCAATATCACGTCAAATTGCATCAGTTGAGCTTGCTAATGAGGCCAAGTGGACTAGGTTCCCTAGGCAAGAGGTTAGGGCGGCTGTTGATACGCCTATCCTGTCTGACTTTTTTAGCATTAAGCGTGGTATAGCCACTGGCAGCAATGAATTTTTCATTCTGAGTCCAGAGAAAATTGCAGAGCTTGATTTGCCAATGGAATTTTTCCGGCCGATTTTGCCAAGCCCGCGCTACGTGAAAAATGATGAGATTCAGGCGGACGATCAAGGCAACCCAGTTTTGGCGCAACAACTGTTTTTACTAAACTGTAATTTGCCCGAAAGTGAAATACAGGCCAACTATCCAAGCCTTTGGCGTTATCTTGAATCCGGCAAAGAGGAAATGGGTTCTCGCTATCTCTGTAAGTCGCGGCCGATTTGGTACAAGCAGGAGGATCGTCGCCCAACAGCATTTGTCTGTACATACATGGGTCGAAGTGATTCAGGGAATCAAAGCCCGTTCAGATTTTTGTTGAATCATTCTCGGGCCGTTGTTGCTAATACCTACCTAATGCTTTATCCAAAGCCACATGTAGAAGCGCGGCTGAATGGTCGCCCTGATGTGCTTCGTGAGGTATGGGGAGTGCTGAACAACATCCGCCCTGAATCAATGATGAGCGAGGGGCGCGTGTACGGTGGTGGTTTGCATAAGATGGAGCCGAAGGAGCTGGCCAAGGTCAGTGCAGTGGAAATTTCGGCGTTGTTAAACTTGTGATGAGAGGCCTCGTTTCGGGCGCTCATCCATTGGCTGAGGCAACTAGATTGCTCAGAACGGACTTTTTTATGAACATGGTATTTTTCATGGCATCGAATGTGGTGGGCGGCTCCAAAGTGGCTCCACCATTGGAGTTTCGAGGCTTGTTAACAATTGAGTGGGAATAGCGTGCTGACACTGAACAGGAGCGGCTGTTGCTCTCGTAAAGGCCGCTCACTTGTCCTTTCTGCGCTGAAGAAATAGCCCTATTTCTCCGCTCTATTCCAAGCTTGGGGTAGAGCGAGACTTGTTACCTTAGCCTCGTGCCAATCTTAGGCATCCTAGTTTGATACGAGGTGGAACATGTCAGCACTCAATAAGATCCGTTTAGTCTCATCACGTGATGGTGGTGATCCTGCTGAATCCGAAGCTATCCTTGAATCTCGCGCCCGTATCGAGGCGGAGATCGATGCGCAGCTCGCTGCTCAAGCACGTACTCGTGCCGATGCGCACGCTCGCGCCATCGCTCAAGGTAAGGCGCAGCGTGAAGGTGAGCTTGCTGGCCAGATCGAACTACGCAACCGAACTGAAGAGAAGATCGTTGACGAAGTCCATACGCGCCTAGAGTTGGAGCGCGAGCTGACCCAAGCGGCACAAGACAAACTGAAGGCGGAAGCGCTTCTTTCGGAAGAGGTGAATGAACGCCTGCAGGCCGAAAGACAGGCTCAGATCGAGCTTGAACTTCGTCTCGAAGGCGAACGGAAGATGCGCGATGAGTTGCAGCGTCGCGCCGAGGCGGACCATCTTGCGGCTATCGCAGCGCAGGAAAAAGCACATCTAGAGGCCTTACTGAGTGACACCGCACAAGAGAAACTAAAGAAAGAAAAAGAAGCGGTCGCTTTGGTCAATGCCAAGTTGGCAGCCGAAGTGGCAGCTCAAGAAGCCATGCAGGCGCGAACGCGTACTGAGGCCTTGGCCTTGGCTGAGATACAAGCGAGAATCGCTGCCGAGTTGGAGGCGGAGCGTGCTGCGATGGCACGCGTCAAGGAAGAGCAGAACCTTACCGAAAGTATCGAACAGCGCGCGCTCATCGAACGCGAGGCGCAAGCGGTCACGGCTGCACGCTTGGCAGATGAGGTGAAGGCTGCTGCACTAGCTAAGGATATCTCTGCGAAAGAGCAGGAGCAGCGCATCGCTGCACAAAGAAAACTACAGGCTGATCAGGAGTCTCTCAAACTTCTAGAAGAACGTGTCAAGACTGAGCAACTCGCTGCCAAAGAGCGCGAGGAAGCGAATGCACTTATCGCCAAGGCCGAGATCGAAGCACGTGATCTGTTGGTGGCAGAGACACAAGCCAAGCGTGCAGCAGAGGCTCGCTTACAAGCGGAAAGTGAGCTGCGTTCTCAAGCCCAGCAACGTGCTGAAGCTGAGATGGGGGCGGCACGTGCGATCGAACTCCAACTTGCGGCAGAGCAAGAGGCTATCTCGAATGCGTCACATCGTAAGGAGATGGCTGATCGTGCCAAAGAGCTTGCAGATGAAAAGGCGATCTTGGAAGCGCGCCTGTATCAAGAGGAGCAACAGCGCGCGAGCAATGACAAAGAAGCTGTTCAGGTGTTCCAGCAAAAACTGGATGCGATCAATGGTCTATTGGCAGCTTCGCAACAAAGACTGCAACTGAATCTAGATGAATATGCAGCAGTGGAAGCGAGATTGGCCGCAGAACAAGAGGAGCAGGTAGCGATACAGCAAAGTATCTCAGCTGAGAAGTTGTTTGCGGAGCTATCGATGCAGCGTGTCGCATTGGAAGCGGAAGCAGCAAGTGTCATGCAGCAAAAACAGGAGTCAGAGCGCGGTGCGATCGAGGCGATCACCTTGCGCATGGAGACAGAGTTGCGTGCGATCGAAGCGGATAACGAGTGCATCGAACTGGAAGTAAGGGCGCAGGAGATCGCAGCAGCCAAGCTGGCTCAAGAAGAGAGCCTGATCACGTTAGCAAAAGAGAAGGAAGAGTTCGCCTTGCGTGCTATGAATATGGCTAAGCTTGAGGCGGATACCTTGCAAAAAGCCATCAAAGTCGAAGAAGAAGTCTTGCAACAAAACGCTAAGAACGCTGTTTTGGCTAGAAAACGGATCGCGATCGCAGAAGAGGCAAAACGTGTCGCAGCTCAGAATGAGACACAGGAGATGTTCTTGATCGAACAAGATCGTCGCAATCAAGAGATCTCGTTGTCACATGCCGAGTTGCTGGCTAGTGAGATCGAGGCGAAAGCACTGAAGGAAGCTGAGTCGTTGCGTCATAACGAGATCGTTCAAGCAAGGATAGACGCTTTGCATCAAGAACGATTGGAAGCAGAAAAGACGATCGAGGTCGAGGTCGCTGCTCGTACCGAGGTGGAAAAACAAGCTGCTGAATTAGCACGTCAACGTGCCTTGTCGGAACGCCTTGCACGTAAAGCAGCAGAAGAGAAGGCCGCATTGCAGGAGAAATTAAAAGCGACAGCCATGTCTCGCATCGCTTTGGATTTCAAGACCAGCGATACGATGCGTTTCGAATTGGAAAGAAGTAACGCCGCCTTTGAAACTGAGAGATTATTGAGCAGATTGCGTAAGAGCGATCTTGTCAGCAAGTTGTCTCAAGCCGCTCTGGTAGCGACGCTGGTCATCACAGCAGGGCTTTGGGTAGCGATGCCACAATTTTCGACAGGCGAACCTGTCTCTACCATTGCTAACGTGACCACAACGCCTGTCCAAGAAGAGCGCATCGAAGTGAACGGCATGAAGATGAGCACTGAGTTGACCCTGCCAGAGAAGATCGCGCTGAATACCGTAGCTGAATAGCAGTTATTGCAGGACGAAAAAAAGCGGTGGGGTGACCCACCGCTTTTTTTTGTTTGTAGTCGAAAACTTAGTGTGTGACCCGAGTCACGCCGCCGCTCTCGATGATGCGTACGGTATCGCCAACCTTGAACTCGGCATCATTGACCGACTTGGCTTGAACGATGGAGATGTGACTGCCGTCTTCCATCTTGATACCGAACTCGAGACCGTTCTCGCGGGTGTAGGCCTCTTCAGCAGCGGCACCCACTAGGCCGCCGACGACAGCGCCCAAGACACTCGCCACTTCTCCAGCCTTGCCACTTGCCGCACCGCTACCCGCGATACCACCGGCGATAGTGCCTGCTGCCGTACCGACTTGGCTTTGCGTACCTTCGATGCGCACCATGTTGATCTGTTCGATGACGCCGACCTTGTAGGTCTGGATCTGGCGTACTTGGTCGCGTGTATAGACATCCCCCGATTTTCCTGTCGCACAAGCGCTCAGCAGGACGACTGCGGAAAGGGAGAGGATCAGTTTTGTGTTCATGTTCTAGCTCCTTGTGTTTGTTCGCCGATATCGGACTCTGTTTCGACTGCATTCATCGGTTTCGGTTCATTCTTTCTGTAACCAGGACGCCATTGCTTGAGCAACAGCGCATTACTCACCACGGACAGCGAACTCATCGCCATCGCCCCCCCTGCGATGATGGGGTTTAACAAGCCCATCGCCGCCAAGGGGATACCCAGCACGTTGTAGGCAAAGGCGAAGAACAGGTTCTGGCGTATCTTGCTCAGGGTGACACGTGATAAATCAATAGCATCTGCCACGCTGGATAGGTCGTTGCGCATCAAGGTGATGTCAGCAGCCTCGATGGCGATGTCGCTACCACTCTTCATGGCGAAGCTCACATCTGCTGCTGCCAGCGCGGGTGCATCGTTGATGCCGTCTCCTACCATGCCGACGATCTGGTTCTTTCCTTTGAAAGAGTTCACATAACGTGCCTTGTCTTGTGGCAGCACTTCAGCCTGATATTCGTCGATGCCTGCCTGTTGCGCCACCGCACGCGCGGTCGCATCGTTGTCGCCACTCAGCATCACCACGCGTATACCCATCTCACGCAGCCGTGCCACAGCGACGATGCTGGTCGGACGCAACTGGTCTGCGAAAGCGATCAATCCGAGTAGGGCTTGATCGTGCGCTACAGCGATGACCGACCTACCTTGCTGTTGTAATGCGGCGATGGAAGGTTCATCCATCTTCACGCCTTGTTCGGCCACGAACGTAGGAGAACCCATCACATAGTCCTTGCCCTCCATCTTGGCGCGCAGACCCTTGCCCGCTGTCTCATTGAGATCATTGATAGGGAGAGGTGTCACATCTTGTGTCTGGGCATAGTCCTGCAATGCGACAGACAAAGGGTGAGTGGAATGTTGACCTAGGCTAGTCGCGATGCGTAGCAATTCTCCCACACTGCTAGTGGCACTTGGACGCACCTCGGCGACGGTGGGCTTGCCTTCGGTGAGCGTGCCTGTCTTATCCAACACCAATACGGAGAGTTTATGGGCACGTTCCAGTGCGGAGGCATCTTTGACCAAGATGCCGTTGTTCGCAGCCAAGCCGCTAGCGACCACGATAGTGATAGGTGTCGCTAAGCCCAATGCGCAAGGGCAGGCGATGACCAACACCGAGACAGCATTGATGAGTGCGTAAGAAAAGTCACCTTCAAAATTCAGCCAATAAATGAATGTCGCAACGGCCAGCAGCAATACGACGGGTACGAAGATGGCGGACACCTTGTCGGCCATGCGTTGGATGGCGGCCTTGGAACCTTGCGCCTGCTCGACCAAACGGATGACGGCAGCCAGTTGAGTACGACTACCGACTGCGATAGCGCGGCACTTGAGCATGCCCTGTTGGTTCACTGTAGCGGCATACACCTTGTCGTTCACTGCCTTCGCTTGCGGCAGGCTCTCGCCCGTCAACATGCTCTCATTCATGCTGGATGTACCTTCCAGTACCACGCCATCCACAGGCACGCTCTCGCCGGGGCGCACGACGAAGATATCATCAGGGCGGAACTGCCCGACTGGAACGTCGATCACTTCGCCATCACGTTCTACGTGTGCGATCTTGGGTTGCAGGTGGAACAGGGCTTCGAGCGCAGACGTAGCCTTCTGTTTGGCTCCCGCTTCAAGCAGTTTACCGAGTAGCACCAAGGTGATGAGTGTCGCGCCAGCTTCGAAATAAACAGGTTGGTTGATGCCGAGCACCATGATGAAGAAGCTGAGGAAGTAGGCGGCGCTGGTGCCTAGTGCGACCAGCAGATCCATATTGCCGCTGCCGTGTTTCAAGCTGCCCCAAGCACCGCGATAGAAACGCATACCCGCCCAGAACTGCACAGGCGTCGCTAACAGCCACTGCAACCAAGTCGGGATGTTGAAGTGGACGTCGAATAACATCAGCAACATATCCAGCAACATCGGTGTGATGAGTGCCAAGGCGATCAAGAATTCCAGCTTCTCCTTGCGGAAGATCTCAGCGCGTTGTGCCTTCTCAGCGGCGAAGTCACGCGCCACATGCGCGTCGAAGCCGGTATCCGAGACGGCCTTGATGAGTTCCTCAACGTTGGTCAGTGTGGGGTCGAAGGTGACACTGGCTTTTTCAGTGGCCAGGTTCACCACCGCGTTGACCTGTGGCAGCTGGTTCAGGGACTTTTCCAGACGTGCGGAGCATGAGGCGCAACGCATGCCGACGATCTGTAGTTCTGCGTGTTGTTCGGTATTGGTCATAGTGGAGGGAATTTACCAGAATTTATCAGGAAACTCTCCAACAAAAAGGCGGATACGGTCTGGAAACCGTATCCGCCTTGAGGTCGTGTGACTAGTCTTATAGCTTACGTTGGATACTCAGACCGCCACGTAGTTGGCCTAGGGCATAGCCCGTAGCTTGGTCGTGCGGATAATCGGCCGCAAGGCTGGCTTTGACAGCGTCCGACAGTTCTTCTGACTTGCCGTGGCAGCTCACACATCCGGGTTGTAGCACGATGCCCTTCATAAAGCGGAAGGTCTTACCGTTCGAACCATTGACGATCTCGGCGACTTCTAGTGTCTCAGGCTTTTCACCTTTGGCTAGACGTGCTTCCATCTTCTTGAGTGCCTTCAGCTCCCATTCGTCCGCTGTACCCAACATCGGGTTGCGCACCTTGGTGCTGACACGTGTCACTTTCCAGCCTTTTTGGCGGGAGAGTTCGCTCGCCATCTTGGGGGCGATGTCTTTGCAGACTTTGACGGCAGACTCAGGCCCACCTTCTTGCACGGCTTTCTTGTTCTCTTCCATCAATGCTTTCATGAAAGGCATGGCGGCTGCGCGAGTCTCGTCCTTCAATGCGTCGAGCTTGTTGTCGGCATGAGCGGAAAAAGCGCTGATAGCCAGTAGCGAAGCGATGATGATTCTCTTTTGCATAGATATCTCCTGAATGAAAAACGCCCGACATCATCGGGCGTGTTGTAAAGGCAAGAATTTATTTCTTTTCCATTGGGCAGGTGTTCATGCCGAGCAAAGTGTAAGCAGGGCAGAACTTAAATACGCCAGTCAACAAAGGCACGACGCCGATCCAGCCCCAAACGCCGATCGTGCCAGCTAATGTCAGGCCGATGAGGGCGAGGCCAACAACGATACGCAGAATACGGTCTGTA
>JBGSWB010000049.1:0-18895 GCA_041752675.1 Sideroxydans sp.
CCGCAAGGCATCACCGGACTCACCACACCAGACGGCCGCTTCAGCATCATGATGCCGCACCCTGAGCGCGTGTTCCGCGCCGTGCAGAACTCATGGCATCCAAGCGACTGGCAAGAGAACGGCGCATGGCTGCGTATGTTCCAGAATGCTAGGAAGTGGGTGGATTGAAAGTAGCAGGCAGTAAAGAACGATAAGAAAGGGCGCAAAGCGTCCGAGAAAGTAGTACTAGGAGGATGTGATGTTGAAGCTGTCGATACGCACCAAGGTGTTCCTTTGGTTGAGCCTGTTTCTGGCCGTAAGCGATGTCTTATTCGTGTGGATCAATTATCGAGCGGAGCAGGCGCGCTTCCAGAATCATCTCGAACAACGTGCCGGCTATCTGCATGACCTCTTCGAAGTCGAGTTGGGCAACACTGCGTTACGCATGCAGCAGACCGCGACATTCATCGCGTCCATGCCGGAAGTGCAGCAAGCGTTCTATCTAGGACGACTCGCGGCTGAGCAGGAGGGCGGGGGTGCAGGCGGCCCACGCGCCAAGCTTGCCCGTAAGCGACTGCTTGACCTGATCGAGGTCCCTTGGCAGCAACTGCGTGACCACTTCGACACACGTCAACTGCATTTCCAGTACGGGAGTAGTGCCACCTCTTTCCTGCGCGTACATGCAACCGACCGATATGGCGACGACCTAGAAGGTGTGCGCCATACCATCTTCCATGCTTTGCGCGACCAGCGTCCGACTGAAGGTTTCGAGTGCGGCCGGATCATCTGCGGTATTCGCGGAGTCACTCCGGTCTTTCGTAATGAATTTCACTCCACGGATGCCGGATTCGTTGGCGTGCTGGAAGCGGGTACTTCTTTCCGCACCTTGCTGGATCTGCTGGAAAAGCCGAGCCAAGCAAAGTTCGCCGTGCTACTTTCGACGTCGCATCTGAGCGATACCTACTTCCCTGATCATTTTGAGAAGCTGAAAAAAGAGAACCCGCCGGTCAACGGCAACTTCGTCGAGGCCACATTACATCCCGAAGTGCGCGAGTTACTTATCCAGCCGCAGATAGCAGAATTGGTGAAACAGTCCGGCACGATCTGGCTTCAGCTCGGTGAACGTCATCTGGCATTCACTGCCTTTCCATTTCGCGACTATCTAGGTCGGCAGGATGCACAACGTCCACCAGTCGGTACTGTTTTGGCGTGGATGGATGTCGAGGACGACATTCAACGACTAGAACGAGACCTTTCATTCAACATCGCGTATGCGGTGATCGCATTCATTCTGATCGAGATCGTGCTGTTCCTCGCGTTACGCAGAGCTACCTGCAGTTTGGAAAAGATGGTCGCCAATCAGACTTCAGAACTGAGGGACATGGCAGCACATGACGAATTGACAGGACTGTATAACCCTCACTACCTCGACGAATTCCTGAAAAAAGAATATGCGACTGCCGCAAGGCACCATCGTACTTTCACCATCGCCATCATGGATCTCGATCACTTCAAACAGGTCAACGACACTCACGGACATCTGGTGGGTGACCGTGTGTTGATGGATGTCGCTGCACTGATCAAACACAGACTACGCAGCTCGGATCTCGCTTTCCGTTTCGGTGGAGAAGAGTTCTTGTTGGTGTTTCAGGATACCGGCATAGAGGAAGCGCGACTCATCTGCGAAGAACTTCGTCTGCAAATGTGTAGTCGCGAGTTTGGTGGCCTAGAAGCCGGAAGACTCACCGCCAGTTTTGGTGTGACTCAGATGGCGGAGGCAGGTGAAACCTTGGATACCTTGCTGGCACGTGCTGACAGCGCGCTCTATGCGGCAAAGGACAAGGGGCGCAACAGGGTGGAAGCTGCGGGCTTGTGAGTGCACTGAACTCTTGGCATCCAAGTGACGGGCAAGATCGGCGCATGGTTGCGCATGTTCCAGAATGCGAGGAAATGGGTGGGGTAGTTTGGTTGGTTGTGGAATGATAAATGCAACCTAGAGGTCGCATTTATCTAGATTGTTTTACTACATAAAGTCTAATTCCGAATCCACTTCTTTGCCGTTAGCATCTCTACTTTTAAATAGCATTGAGATGTCTCCATCCGAGCTTATTTTGACTGGTTTTCCGCCCCAAAGATATGCTGATTTTGCAGCTGTGGTTCTTGCGCCAGAATGCCCTCCAGCCTCTGTGTGAGTTTGAATCATCGCACCAAAAGCTAAAATATTGTTGTCATCAAAGAGGACTGCGCCATCAATGCAGGCAATTTCTAAGAATAACTTTTTCTTCCTTGCTTCATATTCCGTTGCGCCCATTTTTATACCTGCAATGCTTGATGAAAGCATTGTTCTAACGTCATCTGGCTTTCCTTTTCCCTCGAGGAGAATGGATGATTTATTTACAACGTGCTCCACTGCTTGATGTTTGGGGTCGTAAATAAGTAGTGCACCATGCCTTCGGTAACTTAAATCAAATACAACATCAAATAAATTGCAACCAACTCTGTAGGAACCCATGATTTCTCCTATAGAGTTCTTGAAAGTATTCGTGTCATATATATACCACTGCCCCTTTCGGTACGCAGCAAGCATTCCAAATTTCTTGAGTATTAATATGTCACCGCGAGGGGTGAGATGAAAGGAAACGTCTTTATCCTTCAGTATGGAAATGAATGGTTGGACAAAATCAGGATTGAACTTGTAATCAGTGGTTTCTTTGGTGTCACTCCACGCAATTTGTTCATAACCAATAAACTGAAGTTCACCATTAGTTCTGAAATAGACATTTTGTGAGGTGGCTAGCGGATCGATAATTTTTTGAACAGAGTCTGTGGTGATATCAAATCCACCGGCTGCGTCTGACAAAATTAGATTGAGTGAGATGTGTTGATTTTCATACGTCCTAAATCGTAGCCACTCAGCATATGCTAACAACTTATCCCACTTAATGAATGGTGCCAATCGATAAAGCCAAAATAAAGCCATGTCTTCACGAATTTTACGAATGGAGCTTGGCGTTGGTGTTTGAGGCATCTGTTGAGACCATTCTGGAATAGTCTTCCTTACATAATTTAGTAGTTCGGTTAATTCAGGAGTGAGATTCCTATGGCTGCAGAAAGAAATAGATGAATGATTATGTTTTAGTGAAAAGGTGTGCAATCCGGTGCTACCGTTGTACCAGTGCGGAATAGTTTTAATTATTTCGCTCAGTACAACTTCGTCTTTATTCAGCATGCTGGAGTCACCTTCAATATATATTGATCATTTCAGAATCGCTCCTGACCAAACAACTCATCCAGCGGATTCTTCCCCGCAGGTGCACTCGACGAAACTTTCTTCGCGGTGAACTCTTCTTCGATGTTGTCGCGATAGAAGCTCCACGCCGCACCGGAGCTGCTGAGTCTGCGCCACAGGTCTTCGCCCACGCCGCTGTGTTGCAGGGTGACGCCCGTGTCGAGTTTGACTTGCAGGATGCGAGCTCGCGCGTCGTAGCCGATGGCGCGCAGCTTTCCGGAGTTGATGGGTTTCATTTCCATGGTTGCTAGACGTGAGCACCTTCATCGGCGAGTGTCTCGCGTATCTCGTCCAATTCTTCGACGGAGATGCTTAGATGTTCTAAGGCGCTCTCATAGTGCTTGTCGGTCACTTCGAGTTTGATGTTTTCATCATGCTCGCGTAGCAAGCGTTCGGCGACGTGTGTGGTGGCGATCAATGAGACTGCGGTACCCGATAGGACTGAGTCTGGTAGGTCGTACACATCTTCTTCGTGATGGAAGCGGATGCATTGGCCAATGATGGGGGGGAGGCCCCAGTTGCGCGCTAACAATGAGCCGACGATCGGATGGGTGCAGGGAAAGTGGTCTGCTTCGATCTTGATGAGTTCTCGTTGGTCTTTGATGGCGCTTGCGACCATGTCGGAATAGTTGCTGAATCGTTTGCGCAGCAGTGGGATGGCGGAATCGTGGAACAGGGCGAATGTGTAGGCGGTGTCAGGTGCGATGCCGTGTTGTTTCCTGGCGATCATGCCCGCCGCTGTGGCGACGAGTGAGGCGTTGTTCCAATAGGTCTCTAACCATTTGGCATCTCCACCCGACATGCTGTTGCGTAGCGCTGCAGAGGTGATGACGCAGATCACGTTGCGAATGCCTAGTCTGGCAAGTGCGACGGAGACGAGGCTAATGGGTTGGTTGCTGCGGAATAGGGGGGAGTTGGCCAGTTTGATGGTCAGTGCGGACATGCCGACGTCTTTTTCGATGGCAGCGCACAGTTTGCGGATATCGGGGTCATCTTTTTGGGCTTCTGTCATTGCCATGCTGACGATGGCAGGGCAGGTGGGGATGTCCATGTTCTTGAAGACGTGATCGATTTCGTCGTGTGAGAGCTCGCGATTCTGTGTCATTTTTTTGTAGGCTAGCGTTAGTTTTGTCGGACATCGGTATCAACTGGTGATTCTGTCGCCTTGCGCCAGCCCCTATTCTGGAATCCCCGAAATCTTCTGTCTCTTAGTGCGGTGAGACGTGCGCTCGGTGGATGTGCAAGTCGGGCGAACTTTATGGGCTGCATTGGACAATGTCAATGATGAGGATCAGTGGCCTAGTGCTGGGGCGGGCCATGCCCTGTTAGACTTGGCACAGGATGTCATTGGAGAGTTCATACATGGAAAAAGAATTTTGGTTGGAGCGTTGGGAGCGCGCGGAGATCGGGTTTCACCAGAACGAGGTCAATCCTTATCTGCTGGGTTTCGGTCAGGCATTGTCACTTGCGGACGCGGGCGAGGTGTTCGTGCCCTTGTGCGGTAAGAGTAAGGATATGGTGTGGTTGCGTCAGCATGGATGCACGGTGCTTGGGGTCGAGCTGAGTGCCATCGCGGTACAGGATTTCTTCAGAGAGAACGGTCACACGCCTACTCATACGAACACGGAGAAGTTCGAGTGTTGTGAGGCCGAGGGCATACGCATCCTGTGTGGGGATTTCTTCGATCTGAGTCAGGCGGACATGGCGAAGGTGAGTGCGGTGTACGACCGCGCTTCGTTGGTGGCATTGCCGCCAGACATGCGTGAGCGTTACGCGCGCCACTTGGTGGATATCCTGCCGTCTGGCACGAAGATCCTGTTGATCACTTTCGATTATCCGCAGACTGAGATGCAGGGGCCGCCGTTCGCTGTTTCGGTGAACGAGGTGGAAGCGCTCTACAGCAAGTACGCAGAGATACAACTTTTGGCGCAAGAGGATGTGTTGGAACAGAACCCGCGCTTCAAGCAACGCGGTATGACGCGGATGCAGGAGAACGTGTTCGTGCTTACGCTACGGTGAGGCCTAGCGAGCACCAGTCTTGCATGCCACCGCGATACCACTTCAACTTGGCGGCTGGGTAGCCGAGCGATAGCAAGGTGCGGATGTAGTTAGGGGTTTGTCCGCACCACGGGCCGTTGCAGAAGATGGTCAGGGTGTGTGCGCTGCTGAAGTCGTAGAGGCCGTCCTTTTCTGTCACACCGAACATCTCAAGCAATGAATTTCTCACACCCGGCAGGTCGGTGGCGCGCCCTGCCATGTCTTGCGCATAGGGGATGTTGATCGCGCCGGGGATGCTGCCTTTCGCATACCAATCGGCTGTGCGCGAGTCGATGACCATCAATGTCGCATCACCTTCACGTATGCGCTTCAGCTGATCCAACACTTCTAGTTCTCCGAACGTCTCCACGCCTGCCGCCAGTTGCATGGGCTGGATGCAGTAGGGCGGGCAGGGGCGTGCGGTGAGTGCGTATTCGGCCCTGATGGTGGCAGTCGTGTCCTGCTCGCGTCGTATGGTGATCGGTTGGCCATGGTGTAGCACCTCTAACGAGGGCAGGCGCAGGCTGATGTTGAATTCGGGCATGCTGGTCTTTGCGCGGAGTTAGAAATTGTAGATACCGATGTAGTGGGTGATCTCTTGTCTTTCGTTCTTGATGGCGGTGATGGTGAGCCAGAAGGGATGCAGGATGCGTCCATCCTTGGTCTTGATGCGTATCTCGCCACTCCATGAACCTACCTGTATCAATCGCTTCCAAAGCTGTTCGTAGAAACTCGTGTCGTGCATGCCTGATTTGAAGATGCGAGGATTCTGCCCAACGATCTCTTCCATGCTGTAGCCGAGTTTGTCCAAGAACTTCTTGTTGGCGCGGATGATGTTGGCATTCACGTCGGTGATGACGGTGGGGTCTTTGATCTCAAAGGCGACGGCGGCGATGCGCAAGTCGTCTTCGATCAGTTTGCGCTCTTCGATGTTATCGATGAGCGGACGGAAGATGAGGTAGTAGAAGACTGGGAACAGTAGTAGCGAGAGAAGGGCTGAATCCAAGAGTGCGCTTACCGGCTTTGAGGTGGGGGGAAGCCAATTCATGATATTCATCACGAAAGCTTCGATGATGAATACGGCGCATATCAAGATGATCAGCAAGCGTGTAACGGAATAGTGGTTCTCTTTGGACGATTTTTTTTGTAGCGCGGATGTGGGACCAGACATGGCATTTCCCCTTATAGATATTGTTTTTCTGATGATGTTCCCCTCCATGCTGATTAGCAATAGGGACGGGCTCTTAGTAGAGTAAAGGGTAGGGGCAAGGCGGGTCTGGAAGATGATAGTCTGCGAACTATCGATAGGAGAGAATCAATGGAGCATGTAGCAATAGTCGCCGAATTCAAACGACGCAGACACACGTTCTATGCGCGTGGCATCTTGCCTGTGGTGGTGATCATCCTTTTGGGATGTTGGGTGATGTGGCATGGATTGCCGGATGACAAGCCCATCGTGTTGGCGGCGAATCTGCTGATCTTTGCAGCAGGTGCTTGGTATGTCATCTCGGCGAAGCGTTACTACCGTTGCCCCGCGTGCGAGAAGGTGGTGGTACCCACCAAGGCGGATGGCCGACCGAGCGACATCAGCTTCGGTATCGATTACTCGCCAGAAGAGTGTCCGTATTGCAAGGTCAAGCTGCGTTAGTTTTTGTGCCGCGTCATCCCCGTGAAGGCGGGGATCCAGTGTCTTGTTGAAACTAGGTCCCCGCCTTCGCGGGAACGACGAATTTCGGTGCGCCCCCTGTTAAACTTCTGCATCAACCTCAAGGAGCAACAATAGTATGAAGATCGTATTTGCATTCTGTCTGTTTCTATCCACTTCATTCGCCTGGGCGGCTGAGCCTCATGCGGCGATGCAGGCCGAATCTGCCGTGGTCGAAGGCAAGGCGCTGGAAGTGCTGAACGTGGAGGGATTCACTTACCTGCGTCTCGATACGCAGCAAGGCGAGGTGTGGGCGGCGGTGATCAAGGGGCAGGTCAAGAAGGGGGATAGGGTCACGTTGAATGACGTGAGCGTGATGAACGATTTCGAGAGCAAGACGCTGAAACGGAAGTTCGATCGGATATTGTTCGGCAACTTGGTGGGGGCTAATCGTGGTGCGGAAAAACCCTCTGCGTTGGGCTCTGCTTTCACTGTGGCGCCGCCGCGTATGTCAGCACCCAAGCTAGAGGTGATCAGTGACGCACCCGTCGCCAAGGCGACAGGTGCGAACGCCAAGACGGTCGCCGAGGTGGTCACCAACGGCAGCAAGTTAAAAGGCAAGACCGTGGTGGTGCGCGGCAGGGTGGTGAAGTACAACGCAGACATCATGGGGAAGAACTGGGTGCATCTGCAAGACGGTAGCGGCTCTGAGGCGGATGGCAGCAACGACATTCTCGTGACGACGATCAGTACGACCAATGTCGGTGAGGTGGTGACGGCAACCGGTGTGGTGCAGACCGATAAGGATTTCACAGCGGGTTACGCCTACAAGGTGCTGATCGAAGAAGCGAAGCTGAAGTAAGAATTTGCAAAGGACGTGAAAAAGGCGACCACGTGGTCGCCTTTTTGTTGGGCGGCATCCGTGAGCGCTAGTTGGTGCGTTTTGCTTCGCCTGTTTTGTACAGTTCTTCGAGTCTTGCTTTGGCGTCGCCGTATTTTTGTGCTGCTGCTTTCTTGAACCACTCGATGGCTTTCTTGGAATCGAGTTCTGTGCCTAGTCCTTTGCGATACATGCTGGCGACGATGTATTGAGCACTGGCATCACCTGCGGTTGCGGCTTTGGTGTACCAGTCGAGTGCTATGGTGTAGTCGGGTTTGAAGGCGGCGCCATCGCTATACATCTTGCCGAGTGCGAGGTAGGCATCGACATTCCCTTTCTCGGCGGCGAACATGTACCACGTGAGAGCTTCGTCATCACTTTGTGTCACACCGCTCCCTTTTGAGTAGATCACCCCAAGGTTGTACATCGCCCATGCGTCGCCTTTGTTGGCCAGATGACGATAGAGGTCGAGCTTTTGCGGGCAGGTGGTCTTGATGAAGCGTGCTTGTGTCTCGGCATATTGCGCATCCACCTTCTCGGCAATGGGTTTATAGGCAGAACGCCATTCGCCTTGTTTGTATTTGTCCAACACCATCAGCGCAGCGTAAGACGATTCGCACATGTGCAGCGTGTCACTCTTTGATTCGGAGCGAGAGGCATCGAGCGTGTGTTTGTGTGCAGTGTCCATCGCTCTGATGGCGCAATTGGATTCGTTATAGAGGGCGATCTTGGGGTCGAGCTTAGGTGGTATGTTGGGATCGCAGCTCGATGCATGGGCAGATGCGGCGATGAACGTGAGGCTGACTGCGACGATGAGGTGGATGATGCGAATCATGGGGCGATCTTTCTTGCTTTGATTGTTCATGGCGGAGGCACTCTAGGGGAGTGGGGCGTGGGCTGTCAATGCATCACGTCATTCAAAAGGGAATGAAACGCCGAGTCCCCAAGTCTCGTGTCGGTGGTTGTAGTCGATGAGACTTTCGCCATAGCCACTGAAATATTGCAGGTGGATGTTGGTGTTGTGTTTGCCTGGTGCGGCGAGAGCGAGGAGTCGATAGGCCGTCCAAGGCGCGCTCAGATCGAGCTGGGCGGAACGTCCCTTGAGTACGAGTATCGCTTCCCAATTCTTATTTTGCGAATAGCGCAGTTCGACCTCGCCATGCCCTAAGTATTGGGTGATGTCCGGATTGTCATCGTTGGACTGTGATTCGCCGATCCTCTTCCATACGCGTAGCAAGGCGATGAACTTCCTGTCGCCCGCATAGTTCTGCTCTATACCTGTTTGAACATAGAACCTGTTCCAGCTGCGAGATATTGGTTCGGGATGTCCGTTCGATTGGTGTACGACACCGAAGTTGAGGATGTCTGGATTGAATTTAGATGCACCAAACAATGCATCGGGGTAAGTCGAATAGATGAGTTCGGGTTCGTAGTTGTTCTCGCGAAATGGGCGCGAATGGGCTTCGTCATACACCTGCCAGAAGGATAACAAGGTGTAGCCGACCCAGAGTGAACCCAGGCGGTCGAAGTCGGCGATATTGTGCTTCATACTGAACTGGATCTTCATGTCGCGATCATCCAGTGGCAAGGCAGTCAGCACCTGATTATTTGGATTGGGGCTATAGGGGAGGGCGTTGATATTGGAGGTTTTTGAGTAGATCAGGGCGTAGTTGAGTTTATGCGTCACCAGTGTGGCGTCGTTGGGAGCCCATTCTTTTTCAAGTCCTCTGCCGCGCGCAATTAGCAGGGGTTTGCTGGTTGGCTGTTCCGACTTTTTTGCGGACGTGACTTGTCTGTAACATTCCAGCTCGAGTTCGGGAGTCGCTTTGCCTTGCAACTCCACGCAAGACTGCAAACGATCCACTTCCGCCCCGTGAGAGAAGGACGGCAGTAGTAAACTGAACAGCGTCACACAAAGGTGGGTGAATCTCGGTGTTGCAGGATTTCTCATCATGGGGTGTATCTTAGCGGTTCAACTGCTGAGTTGCACGCCGTGCCATGCGCATCCGCGTTTATAATGCGCGCCTCTATTCGTCATCCTGTTGGAGTCATCTTGTTCAAGCTCATCGGTATCGCTGCGGGTTATTACTTCTTTGGTTGGTGGGGCGTGTTTCTAGGTTTCATCCTAGGAGCGTTCATCGACCGCGTGCGTGTTTACGGTTCGGCGTCGCTGAATCCTTTGAAGCATGCCATTCGACAGGCAGTGTTCTTGGAGACGGTGTTCATCCTGATGGGTAGGCTGGCCAAGGCGGACGGCCGAGTGTCGGAAGAAGAGATCGCCCATGCCGAGCAGTTCATGTCCAAGCTGGGGATGACGAACGATCACCGCCAAACGGCGATCACTTGGTTCAAGCGCGGTGCCGATCCAGAACACGACATCGAACAGACCTACAGTAAATTCCTGAAACACTGTGGTCAGATCAAGAATCTGAAAGAGGTCATGTTGGTCTACCTGATCGTGATGGCGATGGCGGACGGCCATTTCCATGACGAAGAAGAGAAGATGTTGGCTGACATCGCGGCGCGTTTAGGGTTCGGCCCCAACGCCTTCAAGCACTTGGTGGATATGGTGCTGAACCAGAGCCACTTCGCGGGTGGCAAGGTCACGACGGAAGCCTCTTTGGATGACGCATACAAGGCGTTGGGTGTGACCAAGGACAGTAGCGATGCAGAAGTGAAACGTGCGTATCGCAAGTTGATGAGCCAATACCATCCAGACAAGTTGATGGGACAGGGCGTACCGGAAGACATGATCCAGATGGCGACCGAGCAGGCCAAAGACATCCAACTCGCTTACGACCTCATCAAGAAGACGCGCAACTTGTGAGCGTATGAAGATCGTTCTGGTGCGCCACGGCGAGAGTGAGGGTAATGTCCGACACATCATCAGCGATGACCCTAAGCGCATCGTCGATCTGACCGAACGGGGTAGGGCGCAGGCTGAGGCAGCTTCGGTCAAGTTGCGCGAGATGAAGTTCACACATGCCTATGCCTCGCAGTTCCATCGTGCACAGCAGACCGCAGCCATCCTGCTGCGACATCACGAACTTGAATTGAACATCGATGCGCGTCTGAATGAGCGCATCTCAGGTATGGATGGCTTGCCTGTCCATCTCTTCAACGACCTAGTCAGTCCCGATCCACTTCACCTCAAATCAGATAAGGGCGAGACCTTCTTAGAACAGATGGGGCGTATGCGTAGCTTCTTGGATGAGATAGCGCTGCGTCATGAGGATGGGGTGGTGTTGGCGGTGTCACACGAGAACCCTATCGTGGCCGCAATAGCTTTGACGGTGGATGACCCTGAGTCGGTCGTACGTCGCAACATCGAGAACTGCGGATGGGTAGAGTTGGATTGGTGAGTTCGAGGCCTAAAACAAAAAAGGACATCGCGAGGATGTCCTTTTTTTTGAGTACCGAATGGATCACTCGACCTTTGCTTTTTCGCGCAACTCGGTGATGGCCTTCTGGATGGATTCTTGTTGTTTACGCTTTTCCAGTTGAGGGCGAACTTCTTCGAAGGTCGGTACCTTCAGTTCGCGCGTGTCTTCCAAACGGATGACGTGCCAGCCGTATTGTGTCTGTACTGGAGCGCTGACTTGGCCTTTGGCTAGCTTCATGATCGCTTCGCCGAATGGTTGTACGAAATTGGTCGGGACGGTCCATCCCAGATCGCCGCCATTCTCTTTGGAACCAGGATCTTTGGATTTTTCCTTGGCGACCTTGGCGAACTTTTCTTTCTTCACGCGTTTAGCGATCGTCTTGGCTTCAGCTTCTGTAGCGACCAGAACGTGAGAGACCTTGTACTCCTTGCTACCGACGCGCGCCTTGAGCGCTTCGTAGTCTTGTTTCAATGACTCTTCGCTGATCGGGTGGTTCTTGGCGTAGTCCTGTACGAAAGCACCTGCCAGAACGGATTGCTTTGCCAACTCCAGTTGCTGTGCGATCTCACCTTGTTTGTCTAGGCCTGCTTTCAGGGTAGCTTGCGAGATGATCTCTAGGTTGACGAGGTCTTCAAGGATGGCTTTACGCATCTCAGGAGAGTCAGGTTGACCGCCCTGTGTGATGGCGACTTTGACGCGCAGATCGACACGGGATTGTGGGATGGAAACGCCATTCACCAGCGCGGCAGATTTGTCTGCGGCAGGCTTCTCATCGGCAGCATGTGCGCTAGCGGCAAAGGCCAACAAAGCGGACAACAGAGCGAGTTTGGAAAATTTCAGCATGTTTCTTTCCTTCTTTCAGTGTTTGGTTTAGAGGGGAGTCATTTACCCGGCGCGCAATATAGCATGACTTAGGCGGGGAATACTTTCTTGAACGGACGTACGGCGACTTGGGCGTAAACGCCAGCGGCGGCGTAAGGGTCGGCATCTGCCCATGTTTGAGCGGCTTCGAACGACGCGAACTCAGCAACGATGAGACTGCCGCTGAAACCCGCTGCGCCGGGGTCGATGGCATCGATCGCGGGGAAGGGGCCAGCGAGTACCAACCGTCCAGCATCTTGCAATGCTTGCAAGCGAGCCAAGTGGGCAGGGCGCGCACCTTTGCGCCTTTCCGAACTATTGGGAACGTCGTTGCCGAAGATGGCATATAACATATTTACTCCCAGTTAAATTAAGGCCGTCGTCATTCCCGCGTAGGCGGGAATCCAGTATATTTATTTAAAATGCTGTGGTTTTGTACTGCTGCACAGTACTTGTATATCAGTCTGGATTCCCGCCTGCGCGGGAATGACGTCCTATTCTTCTTTCTTATCTTCTTCTACATACTTCGCCAGCATCGAGGCTTGCACGAGGATGAATACGATCATCATCGCGGTGGTACCGAACAGTTTGAAGTTGACCCAGTCATCGAGTGAGTAGTTGAACGCGACATAAAGATTCATAAAGCCGAGCAAGGCGAAGAATGCACTCCACGATAGATTGAGGTTGTGCCAAACCTTATCTGGCAGCGACATCTTGTCTTTCAACAGCGCACGCATCAGGTTCTTTTTGAAGAAGATGGGGGATAACAACAGCGCGGCGGAGAAGAACCAGTACAACACGGTCGGTTTCCACTTGATGAAAGTCTCGTCATGCAGCAGCAGTGTCGCGCCACCGAACACGGTGATGATGCCCAAGCTCACCCACAACATGGTGTCTACTTTGCCGTGGCGATATTTCACCCATGCGACTTGGACGAAGGTGGCGACGATAGCGGTCGCAGTCGCAGCGAACACGCCATAGGCTTTAAAGACGGCAAAGAAGAGGATGACGGGGAACAGGTCGAACAGTAATTTCATTGTTACTTTCTATCGAGTGCGAGCGAGGTGGAGTTGATGCAATAACGCATACCAGTGGGTTCTGGGCCATCTTCAAACACATGGCCTAAATGTGCATCGCAATGGGAACATACGACTTCGATACGATCCATACCAAGCGGATCTTCGTCACGATATTCCACCGCCCCTTTATCGACAGGCTCCCAGAAACTGGGCCAGCCGGTACCTGATTCATATTTTGTTTCAGAATCAAACAGGGGCATGCCGCAACACACGCAGCGATACACACCAAAGTCGTGGCAATCCCAGTATTCTCCCGTGAAGGCGGGTTCTGTGCCGTGTTCACGACACACGGAAAATTGTTCTGGCGTGAGTTCTTCACGCCATTCGTCGTCGGTCTTATCTAAAGGTTCCGTCATAGAACTTCGGCGGCATGATCCGCGAGGCGAGAACGTTCTCCGCGTTGCAAGGTGACGTGGCCGCTGTGAGGCCAGCCTTTGAACCTATCCACCACATAGGTCAGACCGGAGCTACCTTCCGTGAGGTAAGGCGTGTCGATCTGCGCGATGTTACCCATACACACCACCTTGGTGCCGGGGCCGGCACGGGTGATGAGTGTCTTCATCTGCTTCGGCGTCAAGTTCTGCGCCTCGTCGATGATGAGGTACTTATTGAGGAAGGTGCGACCGCGCATGAAGTTGAGCGACTTGATCTTGATACGAGAGCGGATCAGGTCACGCGTCGCGGCACGTCCCCATTCGCCGCCCTCATCGTTGGTCTGATTCAACACGTCGAGGTTGTCATCCAGCGCGCCCATCCATGGTGACATCTTCTCTTCTTCCGTACCAGGCAAGAAGCCGATGTCCTCGCCGACAGGGACTGTGACGCGGGTCATGATGATCTCGGAGTAGAGCTTGTGTTCCAAGGTCTGCATCAAACCCGCAGCCAGCGTGAGCAAGGTCTTACCCGTGCCGGCTTGCCCCAAAAGAGTGACGAAGTCGATCTCTGGATTCATCAGCAGATTGAGCACGAAATTCTGCTCGCGGTTACGCGCGGTGATACCCCAGATTGCGTTCTTTGAATGCGTGTAATCGGTAAGGGTACGCAACGTAGCGCTGGTATCGTCCTGTGCGGCTACCACAGCATAGAAAGGTTTATCCACACCTTCGTCCTGATAGACGAACTCGTTCACCAATAGATCGCGGCAGGTCGGGCCTTTGATGTTGTAAAAGGTGTGGCCTTCGAGCACGCCAGACACCATGTCCTTGCCGTTCTTATCCCAGAAATCGGGATGCAGTTCCAACATGCCGGTATAGAGCAGGTCGGTGTCTTCCAGCACTTTGTCATTGAAGTAGTCCTGCGCGGACAAACCCAAAGCACGCGCTTTGATGCGCATATTGATGTCTTTACTGACCAGTGCCACTTCACGTTTAGAGTGCAAAGTGTGCAGATGGCTGACCACGCCCAAGATGGCGTTGTCGGCTTTGCCATTCGCCAAGGTGGCAGGCAACGGGGTGTGGATGAACTCGGTCTGAAGGTACAAACGACCCGTGGCGTTCTTGTTGCCCAAAGTATTCAGTGGCACGCCGTCGTCGATGTTTTCTTGGCTATCGTTGACTAAGTTGTCGAGGAAGCGGCTGGCCTGGCGTGCGTTACGCGCGACTTCGGTCATGCCTTTCTTGTTGTTGTCCAACTCTTCCAAAACGAACATGGGGAGATAGACGTCATGTTCTTCGAAACGGAACAAACTGGTCGGATCGTGCATCAGCACATTGGTATCCAACACGAAGAGTTTGGTGTCTTTGTTCGGAGTTACTTTGCGTGCGTTCATGGCTTCCCTTTTTTATAGAGTTTGAACAAAGGCGAGAACTTCTTGTGCGTGACCATCCGCCTTGAGGCCACGCCATTCTTTGCTGATGACACCTTTCTTGTCGAGCACGAAGGTGCTGCGCTCGATACCCCTCACTTGCTTGCCATACATCATCTTCTGCTTCATCACGCCAAACAGGTTGCACACCGTCTCGTCCGAATCAGACAGCAATTCGAAAGGTAAGGTGAACTTGGATTTGAAACCTTCATGCGACTTGATGCTGTCACGTGACAGCCCGACGACTTCGCAATCCGCTTTTTGGAATTCGGGATAGAGGTCGCGGAACTGTTGGACTTCGGTGGTGCATCCCGGTGTGTTGTCCTTGGGGTAGAAGAAGATCACCAAGGCTTTGCTGCGGATGGGGTGAAGTGTGAAATCGACCCCGCCAGTGGCGGGTACTGTGAAATCGGCGACTGCTTTGTTTGGCATTAATGACTCCAGTGATGTGCCTGCATTGTTGTCAAATTCGTCTGAATAGGCAAGCGCAGACAAGTATCTTTTTCTGTGCTACGTTGCCCACCCCTGATTGTTTGAGAAATTTTGATGCCGGATGTCGATTTCATGCGCGAGGCGCTCAAGCTTGCCGAGCAAGCAGCACTCGCTGGCGAGGTACCTGTCGGTGCGGTGGTGGTGAAGGATGGCGAGATCGTCGGGCGTGGTTATAACGCCCCCATCTCACGCCACGATCCCTCCGCCCACGCAGAGATCGCCGCACTGCGCGATGCGGCACAGCGCATCGGCAACTACCGTCTGGTCGGGTGTGAACTTTTTGTTACGTTGGAACCCTGTGTGATGTGCGTCGGCGCCATGTTCCATGCACGTATCGCGCGGGTCGTGTTCGGTGCGCAGGACTATAAGACGGGAGCGGCAGGTAGCGTGCTCGACTTATTCGCTCAATCGCAGCTCAATCATCACGCGACCATCCAAGGCGGGGTATTAGCCGACGAGTGCGGCAAAGTACTCACTGATTTTTTCGCGATGCGACGCGCGCAGCAAAAGACACAATGAACATCACCATCCACATCCCCACGCAGACGCTTGAACTGTTCGACGACAGCGGCAATTCATTGCGTCGTTATGTGGTCTCGACAGGTGCCAATGGCGTGGGCGAAGAGAATGGTAGTTTTTGCACACCGCGCGGTCGCCATGTCATCCGTGCCAAGATTGGCGCGGGGCAACCAGACAATGCCGTATTTGTGAAACGTCGCCCCACCGGAGAGGTGTATACGCCTGAGTTGGGCGAGCAACACCCTGGACGGGATTGGATATTGACGCGCATCCTGTGGTTGTCGGGTTGTGAGAGTGGTTTCAATCGCTCTGGAAGTTGCGATACCATGCGGCGCTATGTCTACATCCACGGCACGCCAGACAACACAGCGTTGGGCAAGCCAGGTTCACGCGGTTGTGTGCGTATGCGCAATGCAGAGTTGATGGAGCTGTTCGATCTGGTCACGGTAGGTACGGACGTTAGAATCATCGCTTGATTTAAGGAGGTGGCATGAGCAATCCTTTCACGGTCAGTCTGGTGTGTTGGCACGATGGAGAACCATTGTTGCGTGCAGTGCGCGATGCGGTGTTCATTCGTGAGCAGGGCGTTCCTGAAGAATTGGAGTGGGACGAATTCGACGAGCAGTGCCGTCATGCCTTGGCTTTGAGTCATAGCGGAGAAGCGGTCGGATGTGGACGTATCTTCACCAACGGTCACATCGGTCGTATCGCGGTGTTGAAACCGTGGCGTGATCAGCGAGTGGGTACGGCGCTCGTCGAGGCGCTGTTGAACGAAGCACGTTCTCGCAAATACAAATTCGTCGATGTCGATGCGCAGACGCATGCGGTGCCGTTCTACGAAGGTCTCGGTTTTTCCAAGCAGGGTGAGGAGTTCATGGATGCCGGCCTACCCCATATCAAGATGAAGTTGGAACTCAAGCCACGCTAGTTTTATTTCCCGTCGATATATTCCGCATCACTGAAATTCATCACCGCCTGCGGCTGGAACACGGTGAAGGCAGTGATGAGCATGCCCGTCAAAAATGCTTCGGTCAGCATGATGATGGGAGCCATCATCAGATAGTGATGCTGAATCTCCCCCCAGTTGTAATGACTCAGCAGTAGCAAAAGCACGGTAGCGGCGAAGGTGTTGAGTGCGACAGCCACCGCGCCACAAAGGAATCCATTCCACAGTACGAACAAGAACAGGTTCTTCGGCATACGGCGCTTGCTGAAGCGCAACAACCATTCGCTAAACAACACAGGGATGGCGATCATCAATAAACCATTCAATCCCAGCGTGTTCCAATCCAAGCCCGCACGGAACCACGTGGCGCTCATCACCAGCGTGAGTGCAATGATGGCGACCTGCCAGCCGAACATCAGCATGAACAGTGTCGCACCTAGGATGTGGAAATTGAAGCCGGGGCGGATGCCTGCGTTGAACTGCCAGAAGATGAATGCGCCGATGATGAGTGCGACCAGCGCGTTCACCATGATGCTGTTATCTAACACCTTGCGCCAAGGCGCTTGGCGTGCCGAAACCACAACGAAGCCTGCGAACAAGAAATTAGCCAGCCACCACAAATCGCTTGCGAACAGTTGCGCGGGCAGGTTCACGGTAAGACGTAAGGCAATGCCTGGAATCTCAGTTGCGGGCCATCTATTGTTCCAAGATGGACAGCAGCGCTCTCATGGCTGGCCGTTTGCACCACAGCCAGCAGGTCCATGCCGCCATTGGGTGAGGGCTGAGCATCCACTACCGTGCCGCAGGATTGTTCTGCGGATGCCATGCTGAACAAAGAATCTCCTGCTTTTGCTTCGGTCACATCATCAAGATGTGCCAGATACATGCGGCGACTTGCCTTGCCGAGGTAGTGCATGCGTGCCACCACCTCTTGCCCTGGGTAGCAACCTTTCTTGAAATTCACGCCACCGATGACTTCGAAGTTGAGCATCTGCGGTACGAAGGCTTCGAGCGTGGACGCCTGTACGAAAGGCACGCCTGCGCGGATATCTAACCAATCCCAACAATTCGAGCCGACAGCTTGCAGTGCGGAAAGTGCTTGCCACAACTCGATGGCATGTTGCGATGTGGTGGTGATCTGGAAGCGATCCGCTTCGCGGCAAAGGATGCTGTCTTCGCCCTGTGTGGCGACTTCCATGGCCTGCTGCGGCAGCGCAGGGTAGAGGGCTTGCAAGGTCTTGCGAGCAGCGGCACCTGCGACACCGACACAAACCAACTCAGCACTCACATCGGCGATCTTCACCTTGCTGCGCAGCACATACATGGAGAGCTTCTTGCGGATGGGTTCGCACAGGCTGTGGTGCAGTTGCAGAACATAGTCGTTGCCATCACGCCAGATCAGCATGCTCGCCAGCATACGTCCCTTGGCATTGTTGAAGCTGGAGAGCTGCGCGTGATTCGCCGTGACTTCGCGGATGTCGTTGCTCAGCAGGTTCTGCAAGAACGGCTGTGCATCGTCGCCAGAGACCTTGAGCAAACCGAACTGTGAGAGGTCGCAACGTACCGTGTCATCGCGCGTGGCGATGCGCTCAGCGGCGACATCTCCGAAATGTTGAGCGATGCCATCTTGCAGGTGTGCGCCTTGTGTGGAGAGGAATGTGTGCCAGTCTTGATTCATCATGTCTAGTCCTTTATCGATAGGCTCAATCTTACCTTGATGACGCTCCTTCGGCTAAACTCTCGCACCATGAAATCCATGTTGCTTGCCCTGTCTTTGTTGCTGCTCACCGCCTGTGATGGCGGTCTGTGGAACGATCCCTATCCGGCTGACGATGCAGGTAAGTCCATCCTCTACACCGCGTTCACCGAGCGTCCCAAGCACCTCGACCCAGCGCAGGCGTATAGCGAGAATGAATACGAATTCCTCGCGCACATCTATTCGCCGCCACTGCAGTACCACTACCTGAAGCGTCCGTATCAA
>JBGSWB010000050.1:0-4311 GCA_041752675.1 Sideroxydans sp.
AAAGCGCGTGACGATACTCTGGTGCTTGCCCGAGGCTAAGTCACCGTCAATGATCGTGCGGATGAAATTGGAAACGGGGGCGGCGGAAACAGGGGTATTGCTACTCATTTTGTGTCCAAAAATGGTCGTAGAAGAAGGTGCGGGATTTTACCCGAAACCAGCGCTTGCCAGACGGCCTGTTCAACGCACAGTCAAACCGTGTAAGTCTGCGTCATCTTTGGTAGAATCGCGCCCTGCCGATGGGCCGTCCCCGTCAATGACCAATCATGAAAAAATATACGATGGCTATGCTCAATAAATTCACTCTGACTACTGCACTTTGTGTGTTGATCTCTTTCAGCACATTCAGCTTCGCTGACGAAATCCAAGATGCCAACAAACTGTTCAAGCAAGGACAGAATGCGCAAGCGCTAGAGAAGGTGAATGCGTTCCTCGCCACCAAGCCAAAAGATGCTCAAGCACGCTTCCTCAAAGGCTTGATCGTCAACGAACAAGGCAACGCTACTGAGGCGATCAGCATCTTCACAGGACTGACCGACGACTATCCAGAACTGCCCGAGCCCTATAACAACCTTGCTGTACTCTATGCCAGCCAAGGCCAATACGAAAAAGCCAAGATCGCGCTTGAGATGGCGATCCGTACCCATCCCAGCTATTCCACCGCACACGAGAACCTAGGCGATATCTACGCCAAGATGGCCAGCCAAGCCTACGACCGCGCGTTGCAGTTGGACAAGAGCAACACCAGCACCCAAACCAAGCTGGCTCTGATCCGCGACCTGTTCAGCAAGACACCACGCACCACCAAACCAACGACTGTCGCAGCAGTGACCGCCCCAGCCGAGACTGCTAGCACTCCCGCTGTGGCAAGCCCTGTTTCACCAACGCCCGCTGTAACGACCGCTCCTCCGGCTGTTGTCGTCAGCAAACCGATCGTGGTGGCTGCGGCGCCAACGCCGGTTGCTACGCCCAAAGCTCCCGCCAAAGCAGAACCTGCTGTCGATGTCAGTGCCGAGGTATTGAAAGCCACGCGCGAATGGGCTGCAGCATGGTCTGCTCAAAAGACCGACAAATACCTCTCCTTCTACGCCAAGGACTTCATCACGCCAGACGGAATGGGACGCAGTGCTTGGGAAGCGCAGCGCAAAGAACGCATCGCAAAACCAAAATCGATCAAGGTCGAGGTGCTGGATGCGAAAGTGAAAGAACAAGACAGCAAACATGCGAGCGCCAGCTTCAAACAAAACTACCGTGCTAGCCATCTAAAGAGCTCATCGATGAAGACGCTGGTATGGGTGAAGAATGATGGGCGTTGGCAGATCATGGAAGAACGCTCTTCCAATTGATCACCATGAAGATGAGTCATTGGCTTACTGCACTGATACTCTGCGCTGGCATCTCTGCTTCAGCATCAGCAGAGCAAGCTTCGCGCGATATGGAGCAGGCGCTAGCTAAGAGTCTGCAGGCGGTTGGCAACAACCGCCTCGACATCGCACTGAACGAAGTCGATTCATTGCTCAAGACATATCCTAATTTCAAGTTGGCGCAACTGGTGCGAGGCGACCTGTTGATGGCGCGCTCGAAACCCATCAGTAGTTTCGGCGATGCACCCAACGCACCGCGTGACCGCGTGCAAGACCTGCGTGAAGAAGCCAACGCACGTCTGCATCGTGTACAGCAACAGCAACCCATCGCCGTCCCAAAGTACCTCTGGCAATTGAATGACCAGCAACGTTTCGCCGTCGTGGTGGATACCAGCAAATCTACGCTCTACCTCTACGAGAACATCAAGGGCGAACCGCGCTATGTAGCGGATTACTACATCAGCGTCGGCAAAAAAGGCTCCGCCAAGGTCAGCGAAGGTGATCAAAAGACTCCGCTCGGCGTGTATTTCGTCGATGAGCATATCCCCTCGGCCAAACTCACCGATTTCTACGGCCCCGGTGCCTACCCCATCAATTACCCCAACGAGTGGGACAAACGCCAGGGACGCAACGGCCACGGCATCTGGCTACATGGCACACCGAGCAATACCTATAGCCGCCCACCCCGAGCTAGCAACGGTTGCGTCGTACTCGCTAATAACGACTTCACCCATCTGGGAAAGAACATCCAAGTTGGCGTGACACCCGTCATCATCACCAACCACATGGAGTGGAGCGATGAGAACGATGCGAACGAACGCGCTGACCTCATGAGCTCTATCGAAAAGTGGCGCAATGATTGGGAGAGCCGCAAGACTGAAGATTACCTCACGCATTACGCGCGCGACTTCTCCACGGGCAGTTCCGCACTTAAAGCATTCGCCGAGCAGAAGCGCAAGGTCAACTCAGGAAAGACATGGATCAAGGTGAAACTGTCCAAGCTGAGCGTCTTCCCCTACCCTAGCCAAGAGGGCTTGGTGGTAGTCAACTTCGAACAGGACTATTCGAGCAACAATCTGTCCAACCGTATGCTCAAGCGTCAGTACTGGATGAAACAGGATGGGCGCTGGAAGATCATTTACGAAGGTTCCGCATAAAGCCCCTCTAATTATTTGTCATTCCGGCGTAGGCCGGAATCCAGCGGTTTTATTTTAGAGAAGCTTTACCCTTGCTACGTAAGGAACTATTTTATGAACTGGATTCCGGCCTGCCCTCAGGGCAGTTTATCCTGAACCTGACGAAGAGCCGGAATGTCAGAATTTTAATTTTTGAGGACTTATAAATGAAATTCATCCGCATCATCACCGCAATTCTGTTGGCCGCGCTATTTGCGTTGCCAGTTCACGCCGCTTCTACAACTCAAGGAAAAACCAAGATGGTCAAGCTCCACACCAACCACGGCATCATCACCATTCAACTCGACGCTGAAAAAGCGCCGATCTCAAGCCAGAACTTCCTCGATTACGTGAACGCTGGCTTCTACAGCAACGTCGTGTTCCACCGGGTCATCCCCAACTTCATGATCCAAGGCGGCGGCTTCGAGCCAGGCATGAAGCAAAAGGCAGTGAATGCACCAATCAAGAACGAAGCGGCGAACGGCCTGAAGAATGACAAATACACCCTCGCCATGGCACGCACTGGCGACCCGCACTCTGCGACCGCGCAATTCTTCATCAACACCAAGGACAACAGCTTCCTCGACTATCCAGGACAAGACGGTTGGGGCTACTGCGTATTCGGCAAAGTAGTCGAAGGTACGGAAGTGGTCGACGCCATCAATAAAGTGAAGACTGGCAGCAGCGGCTTCCACCAAGACGTTCCTAAAGAAGACGTCATCATCATCAAGGCTGAAGTCGTCCAATAACAGGAATCAGGATCAAGGATTCGGGATTCAGTGAATGCAGAGTCGCTGACTTTTCTGAATCCTGATTCCTGAATCCCGACTCCTGAAATGCCCCACACTTTATTCATCTCCGACCTACACCTGAGCAACGAACATCCGCTTAGCACAGAGTTGTTCTACCTTTTCGTCGCAGACACCGCGCCCAAGGCAGAAGCGCTCTACATCCTGGGCGACCTGTTCGAATATTGGGCAGGTGATGATGACCTGAACGACACCTTCCACCTATCCATCTGCTCTGCATTGAAGGCATTAAGCGAGAACGGCACGCGCATCTTCATCATGCACGGCAACCGCGACTTCATGATGGATGCGCAACTCGCCACAGCATGTGGTGCGACGCTGCTGGCCGACCCCACGTTACTCGACCTCTATGGCACGCCCACCCTGCTCACCCACGGCGATGCCCTATGCACCGACGACGCCAGCTACCAACAGTTCCGCACCATGGTGCGCAGCAACACATGGCGCACCGACTTCCTCGCGCAACCACTCGCGCAACGCAAAGCACAGATCGAACAACTGCGCGCACAAAGCGAACAGTCGAAACGCGCCAAAGCGATGGACATCATGGATGTGAACACCGAAGCGGTGAACGATCTACTGCGCCAACACCACTACCCTCGCCTCATCCACGGACATACCCACCGCCCCGCCAAACACGCACATCAAGTGGATGGGCACGACTGCGAACGATGGGTGCTAGGCGACTGGGATAGCGGCACTGCACGCACTTTGCGTTGCGATGCGGATGGGCTACATTGGGAAGAGATTTAGGTTTGACTGGCTGAATTTCGGCCATGGACTAAACCGCTCCGCGGTATGGGCGCTCCGATCCACGAGTCCAGGTTGATCGCAGGAGCGGTTGAATCTCCGGTTCTGTTTCCCTAACTTGTGAAGTGAGGCGATTCGCCTCATCTCACGAGAGGAGCAGAATCATGACTTCATCGACCCCGTCCGTTTCCCCGTTACGTCAACGCATGCTGG
>JBGSWB010000051.1:0-10356 GCA_041752675.1 Sideroxydans sp.
AAAACCCCTCCAGATAGCACCAGAATGAGGGAATACGGCGACAGAAAAACCAAAATCAAATCGCGCTGGTGAAAAAATTTGCGTGAAATTTAATCGCGGGGGAACGCTGATGAAAATTTTGAATTATTCTGCGTTTCCCTAAGAAATATCATTTGCCGTTTCCGCTGCTGGCTGATTCCAAGGGCGAAGTGGCAGCGAAATATGGTGCATTGATGGATCTCGTCGTATTCAAGATCGCCAAGCGTTATACGTTCTTGATCGATCCGCAGGGCAAAGTGGCCAAGGTTTATCTAAAGGTGGAGACGTCGAGACATTCGACCGAGATCATCGAAGATCTGAAACAGTTATCAACGAAGGGGCAGTGATGAAGTATCCAAAGGCAAATATTTTCGCGGCGTGGTTCTTCATGGTGGACACCCTGTTCATGGGATGGGTGGCAAAAACAGGAGAGATATTGCTGCAACTGTTGGGTATACCCGCCGTGGAAGGTGACATACCCAGCCGCATCATAGGAACGCTGTTGTTGCTCGTTGCTGTGTTCGCCGTGCTGTATTTCCGTAAGAGCTTGCCGCCAGAGGGTACGCCGGGTGAGAAGGACTTTCTGTTTGGACATCGTTTAGTGTTGATCGGCAATGCATTGGCGCTGAGCCTGTTCGTGTTCCAGATGTTCGCCACCACCATCACCGACTACAACACGCATCTCGTCCTGAACAAATTCACCACCGCGTTCGGTTATCTCTGCATGGGATTCTTCGCCGTAGGTTTCTCCTTCATCTATCAATCGTCAATGCGTCTGCAAGAAAAGAAAAGTTAAATGCCGTATATCACCCTAGACAAGGCCGCTCTGGCCTTTGGTCATGTAGCACTGTTGGATCATGTGGATTTTCAACTCGATGAAGGCGAGCGTGTCGGCCTCATCGGGCGCAATGGTGGCGGCAAATCAAGCCTGCTGAAGATATTGGCGGGCGAGGCGAAGTTGGATGATGGCATCCTATGGCGGCAACCTACTGCGCGCATCTGCTACGTGAGCCAAGAGCCGGTTCTGGATGCGAACGCCACCGTGTATGACGAAGTGGCGCGAGGCTTGGGCGCACTCTACAAACTCATCACCGACTATCACCATCTCTCGCATCAACTCGGCGAACCGGATGCCGACTACGAGAAACTATTGGAAGAGATGCAGCCCTTGCAGACTGCGCTCGAAGCGCAGAACGGTTGGGCGGTGCAAGCGCGTATCGAGACGGCTATCGACAAATTGGAGCTCGATCCCGAAGCGCTCATCGGTTCATTGTCCGGCGGTGTGCGTAAGCGCGTCGCCTTGGCGCAAGCCTTGGTGGCCGAGCCAGAAGTGCTCATCCTCGACGAGCCGACCAACCACTTGGATTTCGCATCCATCGAATGGCTGGAAGGTCTGCTCACCAGTTTCCGTGGCAGCGTGTTGCTGGTCACCCACGATCGTAAGTTCTTGGACAACGTCTCCACGCGCATCGTGGAATTGGATCGCGGTCAGTTGGCGAGCTTTCCCGGTAACTTCGCCGCGTATCAAAAGATAAAAGAACGCATGTTGGCGGACGAGGCGGTGGTCAACGCCAAGTTCGATAAGGTGCTGGCGCAAGAAGAAGTGTGGATCCGCCAAGGCGTGAAGGCACGCCGCGTACGTAATGAAGGCCGCGTGTTGCGTCTGGAGAAATTGCGTCTAGAACGTTCCGCGCGCCGTGAGAAGGTGGGCAAGGTCGAGATGAATCTGGACAAGGGAGATCGCTCTGGCAAGTTGGTGGCAGAGCTGGAGAACGTCAGCAAGTCTTTTGGCACACGCAAAGTCATCAACGATTTCTCTTGCCGCATCCAACGCGGTGACAAGATCGGTCTGCTCGGTCCTAACGGCGCGGGCAAGAGCACACTGCTCAAGATCATTCTGGGCGAACAAGCGCCTGACTCTGGCACCGTGAATCTGGGTACGAAATTGAGTGTGGCCTACTTCGACCAATTGCGCGCGCAACTCGACGACAACGCCACACTGGCGGACACCATCAGCCAAGGTTCAGACTTCATCGAGATCGGTGGGCAAAAGAAACACGTCATCAGTTATCTCGGCGATTTCCTGTTCGATCCGGAACGCGCACGTTCACCCGTCAAATCATTGAGCGGTGGTGAACGCAACCGTCTGCTGCTGGCGCGTCTGTTCACGCGCCCAGCCAATGTGCTGGTACTGGACGAACCGACCAACGACCTCGACATCGAGACGCTGGAGTTGCTGGAAGAGATGTTGGCGCAATACGACGGCACACTCTTCCTCGTGAGCCATGACCGCGCCTTCCTCGACAACGTGGTGACGCAAGTCATCGCATTCGAAGGCGATGGCAAGCTGATGGAATACGTCGGCGGTTACGAAGACTGGGTACGTGTGAAGAAATTCGAAGCCAATCAGAAATCAGCAGCGCCCGTGCAAGCGAAGCCAGCGGCCAAGGCAGAGCCAGTCAAACCGAAGTCATCCGCCAAGCTCAGCTTCAAAGAACAGAAAGAACTGGACGAGATGCCGCAGCGCATCGAAGTGTTGGAACGCGAGCAGGAAGACATCGTGGCCGCACTTGGCTCGGGCGCCTTGTATCGCGATAATCCGGCTCATGCGAAACAGTTGCAGCAACGCGCCAGCGAGATCGAAGACGAGTTGCTCACCCTGATGGCGCGCTGGGAGGCGTTGGAGAATCGCTGACCTTTGTGGTTCCCGCGAAGGCGGGAACCTAGTTACAGCACTCACTGGATTCCCGCCTAAGCGGGAATGACGGTGCAGAGTAAAGAGGAGGAAAGTAAATGAACCGCAAGTTTCTGCTACTGACACTCACCGCAGGCATCCTCTGCCTACCCGCCTGTTCGACCAAACAGATGATGCAAGTGGCACTTGCCAAAAGTCCTGAGCAAGCCTTGAAGGGCATGGCGCAGAGCCGCGTCAATTCCTACAGATACAATCCCACCCTCATCGTCGCCGACCTGAAGAAGGCGCAATACGAATTCAATCAGCTGATGGGTAACGTGCAGAAGGAGAGCGGCGCGAAGTGGGGCAAGCGCGAATCCGGTACGTTGCCTAGTCGTACCCGTTACGTGAAGTACACCGAGAACTACAAGAACCGCGTGGTGGTGGATTACGACGCGGGTAGCATCCTCATCGAACATCTGGACGAAGACAAAGCGAAAGACAAATTGCGCAACGCGGCAGTCATCGCCTTGCTCACTCCGGACGATCCAGGTGCGGTCGATCTGTTCTCCGATAAAGAGATCACGCTGACAGGCAAACCTTACCTGCAAGAGATGGTGGTGGATCAGAGCGGTGCGGTGCTCAAGTCACGGCAGGATGTGGAGCGTTATGCTGACTTCCTCGTCACCAACCAGATGAAACGTCGCAGCATCGATGCCAACGGCGTGAGCAAGAACGTCCTCTACGTGCAGATGAGCATGGTCAACGCGCACCTCGATAAACGTGCGGTGCAATACGCCGCCACCGTGCGCAAGAATTCCGAGAACGCAACCGTCAGCCGCAGCCTCATCTTCGCCATCATCAAGATCGAAAGTTCGTTCAACCCTTACGCCGTTTCCAGCGCCCCCGCTTACGGCATGATGCAACTGGTGCCCACCAGCGGCGGTCGCGAGGCGTATCGCAAAGCCAAGGGAGAGGATGTGTCGCCGAGCAAGGAATACTTGTTCGACGCGGAGAACAACATCGAGCTAGGTTCCACTTATCTGGGTGTGTTGCTCAACGACAGTCCGCTGCGCCAGATACAGAACCCCGTATCGCGTGAATACTGCGCCATCGCCGCTTACAACACCGGCCCTAGCAACGTGTTCCGCGCGTTCAGCACATTGACGGGGAAAGCGCGCCAAGCCGACGCGCTGGACAGGATAAATTCCATGCAGCCGAACGAAGTGTTCGAAGCACTACGTACCAAGCTGCCGTATGAAGAGACGCGCGGTTATATCGTGAAGGCGGTAGAGGCGAAGAAGCGTTACGCGATGATGTGACGCTAGGGCGATGACTGTCAGGCTTGCGGCTTGCCGCGAACAGGCATAGTCTGGAAACGTGTCAACGCCCTAATTAAGGAGGTGTGTCATGACTACCCATCCCCACCCTCAATCCGTGACCGAGAAAGTCTCCTGCGAAGTTTGCCTGAAAGAGATACCACTCTCCGAAGCCAAGCGCTTCGAGGCGGAGGATTATGTGGCGAACTTCTGCGGACTGGATTGCTATGCGACATGGAAGCAGCGCAGCGAAGCTGAAAAGCAGCGGGATAAGTAGCGCTAGATTTTCGTCTTCGCCAAGAACCTATCCAACTGATTCGCAAACGTCTGCTGGTCGCGCTGATTGAACACAGGCGGCCCGCCCGTCTCCACACCACTGCCGCGCAAGTTCTCCATGAAGTTGCGCATCGTCAGCCGCTCTTGAATGGTGTCTTTGGTATAGAACTCCCCGCGCGGATTCAACACATGCCCACCTTTTGCGATGACCTGTGCCGCGAGCGGGATGTCCGCCGTGATGACCAGATCACCCACCTGCGTCATCTCCACGATCTTGTTATCCGCCACATCGAAACCGGAAGGCACTTGCAGCGCTCGGATGAATGGTGAAGGTGGGCAGTGCAACAACTTGTTCGCCACCAGCGTGGTGAGTATCTGCCGCCTGTCCGCCGCGCGGAAGAGGATGTCTTTGATGACCTTGGGACAGGCATCGGCGTCAATGAGGATTTGCATCAGGTGTCACTGTGGTTTTTGTTGAGAAGACGGTGGAACACATAAGGGGCAATCGCCAGCCACAGTAGGATCAGCGGCCACAATCGACCAGCGGTCATATCGTAATTTGCCAGCAATGCCTCCCATGAATGCCCGCCCAGAAAATGGAAGAACAGGAATTCGAAGGCAATAGTGAGTGACATCCAGAGCCCCCCGACGTACCAAGACTGAAGAGCCGAGGCGAAGGGCCAACGGCGGATGTACAAATAGATCACAACCCCTAGCAGTAGGATGCCGATGAGTGTGGAAAGTTGGTGGGCGAGTAATGCAGGGATATGTTTGCCATAAGTGAAGTCGCGCAATACTCCGTTGAGTACGGAGACAAAAAGCATCACGAGCCATACAGTCAGATAGCGCAACATAACTCTCATCATCCAATCATCCTCGCGTAAAATTCAGGCCGCACTATATCGCTGCCCCGCTTGAATAACTACTACCAATTTCCCTTACGTGACCTCCGAAGTCGAACGTTTCTTTTCCGAGCAAAGTCCGCTTGCCACTGAGGTGGCTTCGTTCCGTCCGCGCGCGCAGCAGCGTGACATGGCGATGGCGGTGGCAGAGGCGATACGCGACAACGCCATCTTGGTTGCCGAGGCGGGTACGGGTACGGGTAAGACCTTCGCTTATCTGGTGCCTGCCTTGTTGGCGGGGGGTAAGGTGGTGGTCTCTACGGGTACGAAGAACCTGCAAGACCAGCTCTTTCAAAAAGACTTGCCGATGGTGCGTGATGCGCTGAAGGCGCCGGTGTCGGTGGCTTTGTTAAAGGGACGCTCCAACTATGTGTGTCACTACCATTTGGAGTTGGCACAATCGAACGGTTTGTTTAAGACGCGCGAGGATGTGAAGCATCTCGCGAAGATCGTGAACTACGCCAAGGTGTCGCAGAGCGGTGACAAGAGCGGGCTGGCGGATGTGCCGGAGAACGCGCCCATCTGGTTCAACGTGACGTCGACGCGCGACAACTGCCTCGGGCAGGAATGTCCGCAGCATGAGGAATGTTTCGTGCTCAAGGCGCGCAAAGAGGCGATGGAGGCGGATGTCATCGTGGTGAACCATCACTTGTTCTTTGCCGATGTGATGTTGCGCGATGAGGGCGTGGCGGAGTTGCTGCCTGCCTGCAACACGGTCATCTTCGACGAGGCGCATCAACTCCCCGAGACGGCGAGTCTATTCTTCGGCGAGAGCCTTTCCACTTCGCAGTTGTTCGATCTGTCGCAAGACACACGCATCGAGGCACTGACCAACGCCAAGGATTTTGCGCCGCTGCCTGTGGCATGTGATGAGTTGGACAAAGCTGCGCGCGACTTGCGTTTGGTGTTCAAGAAAGAAGGCCGCATGGCGGCTGAGGCGACCGAGGGATTCAAAGACTTCACACCTGCGCTGGATAAGTTGAGCGAGAAGTTGAAGAACCTGACGGGGCTGTTGGAGCAACAGGCGGAGCGCAGCGAGGGCTTGGAGAGTTGCTGGCAGCGGGCGTTGGCATTGGTGGCGATGTTGAAGGTGTGGCGGGCGGAGCAAACTACAGCTGAGTCATCGAAGGGCGAGGGAAGCGGAGTGGTGCGTTGGCTAGAAGTCTTCCACCACTCCCTCCAACTCAACACCACGCCGCTCTCGATCGCAGACATCTTCGCCAAGCAGATCAGCGGTCACCCGCGTGCGTGGATCTTCACGTCGGCGACGCTGGCGGTGAAGCAGAACTTCGCGCATTACCAAGCCGAGATGGGTTTGTTGGACGCACGTACCGCGTGTTGGGATAGTCCATTCAACTACCAAGAGCAGGCGTTGCTGTATGTGCCGAACGGTCTGCCTGAGCCAAACAGCGAGGGCTACACCGATGCGGTGGTTAGGGCGGCGTTGCCGCTCATCGAGGCGAGCAAGGGCAGGGCGTTCATGCTGTTCACCAGCCTGCGCGCGATGCAGCGCGCATACGAGATATTGCAAGCCGAGTTCGACCGCAAGAATCTGAAATATCCGCTGATGATCCAAGGTGAAGGTTCTCGCAACGAGTTGCTGTCGCGCTTCCGCGAACATGGCAATGCGGTGTTGCTGGGCAGCCAGTCGTTCTGGGAAGGCGTGGATGTGCGCGGTGAGGCTTTGTCATTGGTCATCATCGACAAACTACCGTTCGCACCGCCTGACGATCCGGTGCTGGCGGCACGCATCGCGGAAATGAACAAACAAGGCCGTAATGCCTTCATGGAATTCCAGTTGCCGCGCACCATCATCAATCTGAAACAAGGCGCTGGCAGACTCATACGCGACGAGAAAGATCGTGGCGTGCTGATGATCTGCGACCCACGCCTCATCTCCAAACATTACGGCAAGCGCATCTGGCAGAGCCTGCCGCCGTTCAAGCGCACCCGCGACGAAGCAGAAGCGGTCAATTTTTTCCTGAACGTGCCGATATAGTTGAAGTATGCCGATGGATTGGCTGATAGACTTGCCGTGTTCCCATTGCGGTGATTGAGTGAGTGAATATCGATGCGTGTCTTGCGTGATTTCTTCGATGATCTGCGATTCCATATAGACGAGCGCAACCTCGCTGTTCGTGCAGAGCAGCTACGCACGCGCTTGCGCTTGTATCCCGCCATGTTGGCGAGCCAGATGTTGGTCGAGCCGTTCTTTGTTTGGCTGATGTGGGACATCGCCGATCAGCAGCATCTATTGCTGTGGATGGCATGCGCCTATCTGTTGCATCTCGCGCAATTGGTGACTTGGATCGATGGGCGGAACGATGTCGAGACGATAAAGGATTGTAGCGATTGGAGCAGGCATTTCTTCGGATTCTCATTGGTCACCGGCATGATGTGGGGATTCGGAACGATCTTCTTCTTTCCACAGGATCTGCTCGATCAGGTATTGCTGGTGTGTGTGATGCTGGGTCTGGTAGCGGGCGCTACGACGATGAACTCGACCCACCCCCCCAGTGCTTATACCTACGTTCCCGGTGTGATGTTGCCACTCATCTTCCGTGTGATGGTGGAGCAGGATGAGACGCACTTCGCATTGGGCATCATGCTGTCTTTGTTCGTTGTGGTGATGCTGAGTTCTGGGCATTTCCTGAGTAAGTTCATCTTGCTGTCGTTAAGGCAACGCTTCGAGAATCTTTCTTTGGCCAATCAACTGGCTTCGATGAACGATGTGTTAGAGAACAAGGTGGTCGAGCGGACTGCCCAGCTACAAGAAAAGACGGACGAGGTATCGCGCATCCGCGATGTGACCATCATCGCGATGGGTACGTTGGCAGAGACGCGGGATAACGAGACAGGCAATCATCTGAAGCGCACGCAGACCTATATCCGTGAGCTCGCACTCAAGTTGCAGGATCACCCAAGGTTCAAACACTACCTCTCCGATGACATCATCGAGTCTTTGTACAAGCTGGCGCCACTGCACGACATCGGCAAGGTAGGCATCCCTGACTATATTTTGCTAAAGCAGGGCAAGCTCACACCAGAAGAATACGAGATCATGAAGACGCATCCGACGCTTGGGAGCGATGCGTTGGCGGCGGCGGAAAGTGGTTTGCCTGCGCCAAGCAAGTTTTTACACATAGGACGCGAGATTGCGGGTGGGCATCACGAAAAGTGGGATGGTAGTGGTTATCCCAACGGGCTGAAGGGGGATGAGATACCCATCTCGGCACGATTGATGGCGTTGGCGGATGTGTATGACGCGCTGATCAGTAAGCGTGTGTATAAGAAAGCGTTCTCGCACGAGGATGCTGTTGCGTTCATACGAGATGGGCGCGGCGTGCATTTCGATCCTGATGTGGTCGATGCCTTCTTGGAGATACAAGGGGAGTTCGACCAGATAGCAAAGAGGTTTCAAGACTGATGGATGAAAGATTGTTCAAATTGTTAGGCAGTAACGATGCGGTCTATCCGCATTTGATCGAAGAGAAGTTCCCGCGCGTGTTCACCAAGATTTTGGAGTTGATCGAGACTTCACATATCGACGCCTATCTCGGTGACCTGATGGTGGATAAACGTAGTGGTGATCGTGCAGGTTTTCCGCCAGAGGCTGCGTCTGAACTGATTCGTTTGAGCAACTATCTGAGTGCGATGCATGAGCAAGGCAAGGAGGTGAGTGCTTGGGATGAAGTACCTGAGTACAAGCGCCATGAGGTCGAAAGGCTCGGCTACGATTTTACTCCGAACGGCCTTCTGAAATCTGTCGAGGATGGCAACCAAGATGCGGTGCAGGTGTTCTTGTCTTGCGGTGTCGATCTTGAAGTGCGCGATGAACGCAACTGGACACCTTTGATGATCTCCTCCTTCAACGGCAACGAGGAGTTCGCGTTGTTGTTGATCAAGTGCGGCGCCAAGATCGCTGCCCGCGACAAGAATGGTTACACGCCATTGCATTGGGCTGCGTTCAACGGTTTTTCGAACGTAGTCAAAGCGCTGTTGCAGAAGGAAGCAGACCCTAATGCATTGAGTGATTTCGGTTGGACGGCGCTGATGCAGGCCGCTACACGCGGACATCTACTTGCGTGCGCTTATTTGATCGCTCAAGGCGCAGATGTGAATCTGGCCACGCTAGACGGTTGGACCGCGTTACACAAAGCGGCAAACAACGGACATACTCAGATCGTTAAGTTGCTTCTAGATAAGGGAGCCAATCGCTATGCCCAATATCAGGATGGCAATACCCCGATCGATCTTGCAGCCAAAGCGGGACATAACGAGATCGTCGATCTGTTGAATACATTCGAATCCAAGAAGCCTTTGGATATGAATCCAGACTTGATCTAGATCGCACCTTGTTGCATCAGCCAAGCGATTCCGGCAAGTGCTCCGAAGAAAATCGCTAGATGTAGCCAAGTCCACAAGACGAAACGTCCTGCGAGTTTTTCTGGAGCTAGATTGCTGAGGAGGAAGAGTCTTCCGTCGTGTGGTTTGAGCAGGTAGTGGACATCAGGCTCGGCGCGTTCATGGGCTAAACGTTTGTTCGCTTCACGCTTCGCAGCTTGCCTAGCCAGCATCCACTCGTCGATATCCAAGAAACCGTTGTTATTCAAGTCGAAGCGCTTGAGCAGGTCTTCGTTATCCATCTTCCACTCATTCAATACCTGCTTGACCAATTCATTCTGTGTGACTGTCGTCGTGCTGCCCCCTGCCGTCGTGAATTCGCCGAGCGCGTAGATCTCGTCGCGCTCCAATATCTTCCATTCGGTGTAACGCCGATCGGCTTCCTGCCAGGTGTCTTTGTGATGGGTGATGATCTCAGCGCCGTGCGGGTGGATGACACAATGTCCGCTGCCATCATCGACCATGAAGGGTGCGTCACTTTCGCCGATGCTTTCGGTGCGCCATTCGTTCTTGTGGTTCCTACGTTCCACCTTGTAGCGATACCACAAGCAGGGGAGGGCGGAGTATTTGCCGAGTATGTGCGTGCCATTCGGCATGGCATCACCGAGTAGTTCAACGAAGCCTTGTGCCGCTGATTCGATGCGCGAGGTAGGTGTGCCTAGGATGAGGCGGTATCGGCGCAGTGCCGAATACCATGCGAACAGGCTGATGAGTGCCATCAGGCCGAGACACCATAGCCATGCTTCGCGAGACTCAAAATGAA
>JBGSWB010000052.1:0-3492 GCA_041752675.1 Sideroxydans sp.
TTGACCTGCACGAGGCAGGCATGATCAGCTACGAGGAAGCATTGAAGAACGCCGACTCCGTGAACGACCTGCGCTTGAAGATCAAACTGGAAGGTCAAGCCACTAAAGACCGCGATGTGATGGGCGGACTAGATCATTTGAAGATGACTTGATGATGTCGTCATCCCAATAAAAAACCGCGCCTCGGCGCGGTTTTTTATTCACTATTACATTCGTGTCATTTGACCAGCTTCGATAACTTCTTGAACGAGTCCGTCCCTGCGACCCTCAACAATTGGAACACCACAGACTCTGTGCTGGTGGGCACAGCCCCAGCTAATGTCATCGCTTCCATCGCAGTCTGTCTGTTGTCGTTGCTGCGACTCATCACCGCATCTTTGACGACGTGCACATCGAAGCCTTCCGCCAGCAGATCGATGACGGTTTGCTGCACGCACACATGCGTCTCCATACCGCTGATGATGACCTGCGTCCTGTCGCTGTCTTTGAGTTGCTTGATGAAAGCCTCGTTGCCGCAACAACTGAACGACATCTTTTCGATCGCAGGGGCAGCTGGCGCTCGGCTACGCAGTTCGCTCAATGTAGCCCCCAAGCCTTTGACGTACTGTTCGGTGAAGATGACGGGCACGCCCAATTCGGCCGCGCTTTCCAACAGGATGCCGGCATTTTTCGTGAGTTGCGCCAACACGTTCTGATCCATCGCCGCGCAGAGTCTTTCCTGCACATCGATGACGACCAAGGTGGCTCTGGCGGGATTCAGTAAGAATTTATTTCTGATCGACATGATTTCTCCTAAAGACATCTCAGTTCAGATTATGAAGAACATCCTATGCAACATTTATCCAAGACGATCACCAGAACCAAGGCCCCTTCACCCATGCAGGGGGAAGGCTGGGATGGGGGTAGAGTTGTGGAGCTTTCATTTTTCTACCCCCACCCTAACCCTCCCCCTGCATGGGGGAGGGAATGTTGTAGCGCCTAGATTTATTTCGGACGATTGCTTCCAGCCACGATCTTGTATTCGAACAAACGGCACTCGATGGCACCGTTGTACAGCGGCGTACGTTTAGAGGGTGCGAGTCGCATCAGTTTAGTGATGCGTAGGTCAGCGGTGAACAGGTAGACATTCCAACCGCCGAACTTCTGCTTCAACACATTTCCCAGCTGCGGATACAACTCGGCCAACTCATCTTCGTCGCCCATACGTTCGCCGTAAGGCAAGTTCGCCACTAGGATGCCTTCGGCTTCCGGCGGCGAGGCTTCCAATGCGTTGCACTGTTTGAGATCGACAGTCTCGCGGATGCCCGCGTCTTCCAGATTCTGATGCGCGGCTTTGAGTGCATCGCCGTAGAGGTCGCTGCCATACAGAGGCAATTCGCTCACCGGCAGTTGCGCGGCGATGGCGGTCTCGCGCATCGAGTTCCAAAGTTTGGTGTCGAAATTCTTCAACTTCTCGAAAGCGAAGTGGCGGTCGATACCCGGTTGGATGTTGAGCGATATCTGCGCGGCTTCGATGAGGAAGGTGCCGCTACCGCACATCGGGTCGAACAGTGGGATGCCCGGCTTCCAACCTGTCATCTTCAAGATGCCGGCGGCGAGGTTCTCGCGCAGCGGAGCGATGTTGGTATGGATGCGCACGCCGCGTTTGTACAGCGCATCACCCGAGGTATCCAGATACAAGGTGAATTGCTCACCCTCGAAGAAAGCGTGGATGCGCATGTCGGGGTCGAGCTTAGCCACGCTGGGGCGCACATCCTTTTCCATGCGGAACTTGTCGCACACCGCATCTTTGATCTTGAGCGTGATGAATTCCAAACTCTTGAGCGGACATTTGATGGCGGTGACTTTGACGAGGATGGTGCAACTCACATCGAACCACTTCGTCCACGGCAAGGCATACGCAGCTTGGTACACATCGTCCTCGGTGCGGAAACGCGTCGGCTCTTTGACACGCCACAAGATGCGCGAAGCCAAACGGCTTTGCAGATTGGCGCGATAGTTCAGTGCCCAGTCTCCGGCGAATGCCACACCGCCATCGGTGGTGCGCACGTCATTTGCGCCGAAGCTGGTCAGCTCATCGGCGAGTAGTCTTTCGAGTCCACGCGGACAGGTGGCGAAAAAATCGGGCATATAAAAAATCCACGGCAAAGAAACTTGCCACAGAGATCACAGAGGACACAGAGTTAGAACGGCGGGGTCTTCTCTGTGTCCTCTGTGTACTCTGTGGCTAAAATGGTTTTACAACAACAAGAATAACAACGACCAACAACACCAGCACGGGCACTTCGTTGAAGAAACGGAACCACACATGACTACGGGTGTTACGGCCTGCGGCGAACTCTTTGACCAGATGGCCGCAGTACAGGTGGTATCCGACCAAACCTGCGACCAGCGCGGTCTTCACGTGCAACCACCCACCCGTGAAGATGTCGCTGTAGGCGATCCACAGCCACAAGCCAGTGATGACCGCGAGCGCGCCGATGGGGGTGACGAAGCGGTATAGCTTGCCCGCCATCAGATTTAATCTGTCCTTCTCGACCTGCTCTTTCGCCATTGCTTGATTGACGAAGATGCGCGGCAGATAGAACAAGCCCGCGAACCAGCTTACGACGAAGATGATGTGAAACGCTTTTAACCACAACATACCGAACCTCTCCAACTATTTAGATTTCGTCATTACGGCATAGAAGCACTCGCCTTGAATGATCTGGCAAGCCCCTCTCCCGGTGGGAGAGGGAGCTAAAACTCAGCTACGCACTATCTCGACAACCTTCTGCGGAACAAAACCAACGACACATAGAACGCGACCAAGGTGTAGGCCAACAATACGCCCACATGCAACGAAGTCTGCGGCGGGATCTCGCCGTTCATCAATGGCCGCGCGAGATCGATGGCATGCGTCAAAGGCAACAGACTCGCCACTAACTGCATACTTTCCGGCAACTGTGTGACCGGAAAAAAGACGCCGCATAGTAGCATCATCGGTGTGATGACCAGCGTGAAGTAGTACATGAAAAAGTCATAAGCTGGCGCCAGCGCAGTCATGATGAGACCGATGGAGGCGAAGGCCAGACCGATGAGCAGAGCCAGCGGGATCATCCACAACGACATCAATGAATTTGACAACCCCAACACCCAGATGACGACCAGCACTGCCGTGCCGGACATCAGGCTCTTGGTCGCCGCCCACAGTATCTCAGACAGCACCACGTCATCCAATCCGACTGGCGTGTTCAGTATCGCCTCCCACGTGCGCTGCTCATGCATGCGCGCAAAGCCAGAATACAGAGCCTCGAAGCTGGCTCTGTTCATCGTGCTGTAGCACACCGTACCCGCCGCCAAGAAAGCCATATAGGACATGCCGCCCATCTCGGGCAGCAGACTACCCAGACCGTAACCCAGGCCCAGCATATAGATCACGGGATCAGCCAGATGCCCGAGGATGGAAGGCGCGGCGATCTTCTTCCACACCAGCCAATGCCTGCGCCAGAT
>JBGSWB010000053.1:0-17871 GCA_041752675.1 Sideroxydans sp.
TTCAACCGACGCTTCTACCCCTTCAACGCCTTCAACGCCTTCCGATCCCTGCTCGGGATCGCTGGCGATGTCACTGCCCCGACCTACGCAGAGCTTTACTCCGTAAAATCACGAAACACTACATCTGGTAGGTGTCTGTGACAACCGGATAAGCACGGTCGTACGTTCTACGACATGTCCGGTAGCGACAATCCCTGTCTGGAATGTGCCGTCTGCTGCAAGCATTATCGCGTCTCTTTCTATCAGGGCGAGATGGATAGCCAACCGGGCGGCTACGTGCCGTCGGATATGGCCGTATCGCTGACGCCGTTCCGTGCCTGCATGAAGGGGACCGAGCGCGCTCCGGGCCGTTGCATCGCATTGGGTGAAGATAGTCTGTGTACCATCTATGAGAACCGTCCTTCTGTCTGTCGCGAATTCCCCGCGCTGATGCCGGACGGTACGCAGAATCCTGAATGCATCCGTTTGCAGGCCTTATACGGAATACGTCAGAAATAAGCCCGGGTTGTAGGCGCGGGGAAGGATCGAACTGGCGACCTTTTGAATCCGAACTTGATGATCCCCCGACAACGGGACGCCATCCACAGCGGCATACGTTTCCTTATTCTGCGAATTCCTGCAATAATCGGCGCACCGAGAGAGATAACAAAGAGAATAGATATGGCATTGACACAAGACGATTTGAAACTCGCAGTCGCCCAAGCAGCGATTGCATATGTTCCCAACGATTGCATCGTGGGTGTGGGCACCGGCTCCACCGCGAACTTCTTCATCGATGAATTGGCCAAGATCAAACATCAGATCCGCGGCGCAGTCGCCAGTTCGGAAGCTTCCGCCAAGCGTTTGCAAGGCCACGGTATCGAAGTGCTGTCGTTGAACGACGCAGGCGACCTGCCGGTTTATGTCGACGGTGCAGACGAGATCACCAAGCACATGCACATGGTCAAAGGTGGTGGCGGTGCATTGACGCGCGAGAAGATCGTGGCAGCCGCCAGCAAGAAATTCATCTGCGTGTGTGACGAAAGCAAGTTGGTGGATGTATTGGGCAAGTTCCCCTTACCTATCGAAGTCATCCCAATGGCGCGTAGCTACATCGCGCGTGAAGTGGTGAAACTGGGCGGTCAGCCGAAGTTGCGAGAGGGCTTCACTACCGATAATGGCAACGTGATCCTCGATGTACACAATCTACAGATCATGAATCCAGTTGAATTGGAGACATTTTTGAACCATTTGCCAGGCGTGGTGACCAATGGTCTGTTCGCGCGTCGCGGTGCTGATGTGTTGTTGCTGGGCACGCCGAACGGCGTGAAGACGCTGACAGTTTGAGTCGCTGTCACAAAATTTTAACGACGAGTCGATAGCATCCGTCATTTGCAACGATATTAAGGAAACGCCATGGTCAGCAGCGAACATACCTCAAAGCAATTCGACACCGAACTGGAAGCCGTGCGCGCACGTGTGTTGCAGATGGGTGGCCTAGTCGAGAGCCAGATCAAGCAAGCGGTCGAGTCGTTGACCACGGGCGATGTGGCGTTGATGAACCGTGTGATCGAGAACGATCACAGCGTTAACGCGATGGAAGTCGAGATCGACGAGATTTGCAACCACATCCTCGTGCGTCGTCAGCCTGCTGCAGGAGACTTGCGTATGGTGATGACAGTCATCAAGACCATCACCGACCTTGAGCGCATCGGCGACGAGGCAGAGAAAATCGCGCGTATGGCGAAGCTGCTGTCGCAAAAAGAACGTCTGCATCTGCCGCGCTATAACGAGATCAAACACGCTGCCGATATCGCACTGGATATGCTGCGTAAATCCTTGGATTCTTTCGCGCGCCTCGACCTGAATGTCGCCGCACAAGTGGTACGTCAGGATGAACAGGTGGATGAAGAGTTTCGCGCCATCATGCGTTACCTCATCACCTTCATGATGGAAGACCCTCGCACCATCTCTACCTCGCTGGAGATATTGTTTGTCGCCAAGGCCATCGAACGTATCGGTGACCACGCAAAGAACATGTCGGAATATGTGGTTTACATGGTCAAGGGGCGCGACGTACGTCATGTTACCGTGGAAGAGATCGAGCGCGAAATTCAAAAGTAAATCTCCGTGCAACAACAGCCACTCCTCGCGGCAATCGATCTGGGGTCGAACAGTTTTCGACTTCAGGTGGCGCGGGTGGTGGACGATCAGCTCTACATGCTCGATGGTCTGCGCGAGGCAGTTAGGCTCGCCGCAGGTCTAGACGAAGACAAGCTGCTAGATCAAGCGGCACAACAACGCGGCTTGTCTTGTTTGCAAAAATTCGGAGAACGTCTCCGTGGTTTGCCACCCGAAGCGGTACGCGCGGTGGGTACCAACTCTCTGCGTGTTGCCAAGAACGCATCTGAATTCCTAAAAAAAGCCGAAGCAGCACTTGGATTTCCCATTGAAGTCATCGCGGGGAGAGAAGAAGCGCGCTTGATCTATCTTGGTGTCGCACAAGGTTTGCCGCGCACCAACGAGCGTCGCATGGTGATGGACATCGGCGGCGGCTCGACCGAATTCATCATCGGTCAGGGTCTGCAACCAGTTCATCTGGAAAGTCTCTACATGGGCTGCGTCAGTTTCAGTGCGCGCTACTTCGCCGATGGCAAGATCACAAAATCCAATCTCAAACAAGCCGAATACGCGGCACGCATCGAGTTGCAAACCATCGTGGCGGATTACGCCGGCGGTCACTGGGATGTGGCGATGGGTTCGTCGGGCAGTGCGCGTGTCATCTGCGACATCTTGGAGCAGAACGGTTACAGCGACAGCGGAATCACCCGTGAAGGATTGGAGAGATTGCGTGTGCAATTGCTCAAAGCGGGTGATGTGTACAAGCTCGATCTGCTGGGTTTGAAGCCAGACCGCATCCCCGTGCTGCCGGGCGGGTTCGCCATCATGTATGCGGCATTCTGTGAACTAGGTATTGAACGCATGCAACCCGCTTTGGGCGCGTTGCGCGAAGGTGTGCTGTATGACCTGCATGGTCGCTTCACCCACAACGATATGCGCGAAGCGACGGTGCAGCAATTCATGCGTCGCTACCATGTCGCACCCAAGCAAGCGAAGCGCGTGGCGGAGCTATCGACCATGCTTGCGCAACAATTTTTGGGCGAACAGTTTGATGAGCCGACCATGCACTATCTGCAATGGGCTGCCAACTTGCATGAGATCGGCATCAGCGTGGCGCACAGTGGTTACCACAAACACTCTTCCTACATCCTTGCCAATGCAGACATGCCGGGATTCTCGAAAAAAGAGCAGACGCTTTTGAGCACGCTCACTTTGGCGCATCGTGGCCGCTTGGAAAAATTGCGCGTTCAGTTGCGCGATCCAAAGGATCAGGCATTGGTCATGTCATTACGTTTGGCGACCTTGTTCTGTCGCAATCGCAGCGGAATCCGCCTACCCAAGATGCAAGGTCGTTTCAGCGGGACCAAGTTCCACCTTTCCTTGGAGCAAGGCTGGCTGACTCAGAATCCATTGACCGAGACTGCTTTGCAGGAAGAGGCGGCGCAGTGGAAAGAGTTGGGTATCAGCGTGCAAGTGGGAGAGGCATAAAGCACGCGTGATAGTATGCGCCCGAAGCTGGCTAGACAGTCGCTGCGTCCGTAAGGGCGGAGAGGACAAAGAAGTTGCAGTGAAGACTCATGCGCGTAGCGCGTGATGTCGAAACTAAAGTCCGGGTTCCCGGACGTTCCCTACCCCGCATGCTAAACTCCACAACGAAGCTGGCTAGACAGTCGCTGCGTCCGTAAGGGCGGAGAGGAAAGTCCGGGCTCCATAGAGCGAGATGCCGGTTAACGACCGGACGCCGCGAGGCGATGGAAAGTGCCACAGAAAACGGAACGGAGTGGAGTTTCGGTGAAGGCTAACCTTCGGGTCAGGCCAAGCCGCCACTTGATGGTTCCCTTTTTGGCGTTGAGGGCATGACACCAAGGTTATGCCGGAGCCAAAATGATACCGCCGATGGCTGCGCAAGCAGATCAGGTAAGGGCGAAATGGCGAGGTAAGAGCTCACCGCGCGGGTGGCAACATCCGTGGCAGGGTAAACCCCATCTGGAGCAAGACCAAATAGGCAAGCTATGGCGCGGCTCGCGTCGCTTGCGGGTAGGTTGCTTGAGCGTCAGGTAACGAAACGCCTAGAGGAATGACTGTCCACGACAGAACCCGGCTTATCGGCCAGCTTCACCCAACAAAATAAAATTGATTCTCTCGTTTGCCCTTTCTCCCGCTTGCGGGGGAGCGTTGGATAGGGGGCAGTTGAGAAAAGAGTCTGGCGATCTATTTATTTTTATTCAGCGCCTCTTCTAATTGCGCCGCTGGCATGTAGCCAGGGTTGATCATGCCGTTGGCGAAGATCAGTGCTGGTGTGCCATTCACTTTCAATTTCGCGCCGAGTTGGCGCACTTTGTCTGTACCTGTTGCACATTTCCCAGTCGCAGGTGTCACGCCGTTCAGCATCATATCGTCCCAAGCTTTCACTTTGTCCGCACTGCACAACACGCCCTGCACCTTCTCGGCTGAGCCGTCAAAGATCGGATAGAGGAATAGATATAGGGTGACGTTGGTCACATCTTGCAATTCATGCTCCAACTTCTTGCAGTAACCGCAGTTCGGATCGGTGAAGTAAGCCATCTTGCGGCTACCGTCGCCTTTCACTTTCTTGATGGCGAGGTCGAGCGGGAGCTTGTTGAAATCGACCGCGAACAAAGTGCGAGAACGCGCTTCGGTGATGTTGCTGCGTCTCTTCAGATCGAACATATTGCCGTCGATCAGATATTGCACCGACTTGTCGGTGTAGAAGATGTGGTCGCCCGTCACCACTTCATACAAACCTGCCATGGGTGATTTGTTGACTTGAGAGATTGGGCCGATGAGCTGCTCGTAGTTTTTTTGCAGATTGGCTTTGATGGCTTCGGTGGTCTTGTCCGCTTCGGCAGCGTGAGCGAAGGAAATGGTGAGCAGCAATACGAGAAGTGAACGAAACATGGTGTGTCCTAAATATAAAGATCAGTTGAGTGCGTGACGTGCCAGCATCTTCTTCAGCGGCACGATCTTGTTGGTAGCGGTGAGACCGATGTTGCGCAAGGTGCGCAGGATAGGGTTGTTGTTGACGAACAAGTGCTTCAGCGCATCGGTGGTGAGTTGCATGGAGAGGATGTCGGCTTTGCGCGCACGCTCGTAACGACGCAACAAACCGAGGTCTCCGCAATCTAATGCACCGCGTTGCATCAGCACTTCGGCCAGATCGTGTGCATCATGCAACCCCAGATTCACGCCATGCCCAGACAGCGGATGGATGTTGTGTGCGGCATCGCCAATGAGCGCTAGGCGCGGTTTGGTGAGGTGTGCCAGATTCAGCACGCGCAACGAGAACGAAGCAGGCGGGGTGATGACTTCCAAGTCTCCCAAGACGTGTTGCGATGCCTCGGCCACGCGCGCACTCAATTCCTCGTGAGTAAGCGCCAACAGCTCTGCGGATTTCTCGGGGCTGACCGACCATACGATGGAGACGCGTTTGCCCGGTAACGGCAGCAAGGCAAGGATGCCGTCTTCGGTGAACCACTGATGTGTGATGCCTCGGTGTGTCTTGCTCGTGTTGAAGTTGGCGACCACGCCGTGCTGGTGATAGGGAGTAGGGACTTCCGGCATGCCCGCTTGTTGGCGTACCCAAGAGTCGCGACCATCTGCACCGACGATGAGTTTGGCCTTGATCTCGCGCCCATCTTTGAGTTTCAAGTGAGCGCCTGCTTCCTGCCAACCAAGCTCTGCACATTGAGTAGGTTGGAATAGAGTCAGATTCCTTTGTCCTTCTATCGTCTTCCACAGTGCATGCTGGATCAAACGACTTTCCATGATGAAGGCCAGTTCGGGCGCGCCCAATTGGTAGGCGCTGAAATTCAGTTTGGAGCCTGTATCGCCGAACACGCGCATCTCTTCGATCTGTTGGATACGTGATGTATCCAGATGCTCCCATGCGCCGCAGGTCTTTAAGAACTCAACATTGCCGGGGGTGAAAGCATAGATCCGACTATCCCACTCAGGGATTAAAGATTGGTTCTCTCGTTCGCTTCCTCTCCCGCTGGGGGAGGATTGAGGAGGGGGGAGGCTGGGCAGGTTCTGCCCTTCGATCAGGGCGATGCTTAAGTCACTGTTCTTAAGGGAAGCCGCAAGTGCCGCCCCCACGATGCCGCCACCTACGATAACGATGTCGAATTCCATGTCGAATCCCTAGGGAATTATTCTGCGAGCAATCATAGCATGGGGCAGTTGATTAAATTATAATCAGCGCCCTTTTGGAAAAGCCCCCTAGGATTTCCCTTTGCAAATTGGCAAATACAAGCTGAAGAACAACCTCATCGTCGCACCCATGGCGGGCGTGACCGATAGGCCGTTCCGCATGTTGTGCAAGCGCATGGGCGCAGGCATGGCCGTCTCCGAGATGGTCGCTTCCAATTCCTTGCTCTATGGTTCCGAGAAGACCAAGCGCCGCGCCAATCATGAAGGCGAGGTCGATCCCATCTCCGTGCAGATCGTCGGTGCCGATCCCAAGATGCTGGCCCAAGCCGCACGCTACAACGTGGACAATGGTGCACAGATCATCGACATCAACATGGGTTGCCCCGCCAAGAAGATCTGCAACGTGATGGCCGGTTCAGCACTGATGCAGAACGAGAAACTGGTGGCAGAGATATTGGAAGAAGTGGTCGGCGCAGTGGACGTGCCCGTCACCTTGAAGATCCGTACTGGCTGGGACAAACAGAACCGCAACGCAGTGAACATCGCGCGCATCGCCGAATCCAGCGGCATCCAAGCGCTTGCCATCCACGGACGCACCCGCGCTTGTGCTTACACCGGCGATGCGGAGTACGAAACCATCCGCGCCGTGAAAGACGCAGTGCGCATCCCCATCATCGCCAATGGCGACATCACCACCCCTGAAAAAGCACGTTTCGTTTTGGAACAAACCGGGGTGGATGCGGTGATGATCGGTCGTGCTGCCCAAGGCCGTCCGTGGCTGTTCCGCGAGATCGAACATTTTCTGAACACGGGTGAGCATCTGGCCGCACCAGAAGTGAACGAGATACGCCAAGTGCTGTTGGCCCATGTGAGCGACCTGTACGATTTCTACGGCGATCTTTCAGGACTGCGCATCGCCCGCAAGCACATCTCTTGGTACACCAAAGGACTGCACGGTTCAGCGGCATTCCGTTTCCGCATGAACCAATTAGAAACCATCGACGAACAACAACGTGCGGTGAATGATTTTTTTGATGAATTGCAAAGCCGAGGTGAGCATTTGCAATATGTAGAAGCAGAGGAAGTGAAATGAGTGAGTGCCCCATTAACGAGAACGACATCGCCAAGCACGTACGCAAAGCGGTGAACGACTATTTCAAAGACCTCGATGGAGAAGAGCCATCTTGTGGTGTGTACGACATGGTGATGTGCTGCGCTGAGAAGCCGCTCATCGAGACCGTGCTGCTGCAAGCCGAAGGCAATCAGACTCGCACCGCCGAACTACTCGGCATCAACCGCAACACGCTGCGCAAAAAGATGCAGCAATACAAGATCAAATGAACAAACCCAGTGTCCGCAGATTACGCAGATTAAAGGCGGATTAAGAAACAAATCCTATTCACATGTCTTTCCACTTGCAGGGTGAAGGAACTGTTTAGGTTCTTCAGGGGTTAATCGGTGTCAATCTGCGAAATCTGCGGATAAAAGTTTTTAGAAATCTTTAAAGGAAGAAACCAAAATGGCCATCACACAAGCACTCATCAGCATCTCCGATAAATCCGGCGTCCTCGAATTCGCCAAAGGTCTCAATGCCCTCGGCGTGAAGATCCTTTCCACCGGTGGTACTGCCAAGCTGCTCGCCGACAACGGTGTGCCGTGCACCGAAGTCGCCGATTACACCGGCTTCCCTGAGATGTTGGATGGCCGTGTGAAGACACTACAGCCGAAAGTGCACGCAGGCATCTTGGCGCGTCGCGACCTACCCGAGCATGTCGCCACTTTGAAGAAACACGACATCCCCACCATCGACCTCGTCGTGGTGAACCTGTACCCGTTCGCGGCCACCATCGCTAAACCAGGTTGCACATTGGAAGACGCCATCGAGAACATCGACATCGGTGGCCCGACCATGGTGCGTTCCGCAGCCAAGAACCACGCACACGTCGCTATCGTCACCGACCCAGCCGATTACGCTGACGTGCTGGCCGAGATGCAGACCAATAAATGCGTAGTGAGTGATGCCTCCCGTTTCGACTTGGCTAAAAAAGCGTTCTCGCACACTGCCGCATACGACAGCATGATCAGCAACTACCTGACTGCCATCAATAGCGACGGCACGAAGAGCGAGTTCCCCGCGCAGATCAACTTCAACTTCGCCAAGGTGCAAGACATGCGCTACGGCGAAAACCCGCACCAGCACTCTGCGTTCTATCGCGACCTGAACCCAGTCAAGGGCGGCATCTCCGACTACACGCAAGTACAGGGCAAAGAACTTTCCTACAACAACATCGGCGACTCCGATGCGGCGTGGGAATTGGTGAAGACCTTCGACGCACCTGCGTGCGTCATCGTCAAGCATGCCAACCCATGCGGCGTGGCGATCGCTGACACTGCATTGAGCGCTTACAAATTGGCCTATGCCACTGACACCACCTCCGCATTCGGCGGCATCATCGCCTTCAATCGCGAGTTGGACGAAGCAACCGCTGCGCAGATCACCGCTAACCAGTTCGTCGAAGTCATCATCGTGCCAAGTGCCACCGAGGCTGCGTTGAAAGTCACAGGAGCGAAACAGAACGTGCGCGTACTGACCGTGCCCCTGTCCAATGCATTCAATCAATATGATGTGAAACGTGTGAGCGGTGGTCTGTTGGTGCAATCACCTGACACACTGAACGTGCAACTCGCACAACTCAAAGTCGTGAGCAAAGTACAACCGACACAGCAACAACTCACCGACCTGCTGTTCGCTTGGCGTGTGGCCAAGTATGTAAAATCCAACGCCATCGTCTTCTGCAAAGGCGGCCAGACATTGGGCGTAGGCGCAGGTCAGATGAGCCGTGTAGACAGCACCAAGATCGCCAGCATCAAAGCACAGCACGCTGGGCTGAGCTTGGTAGATTCCGTGGTGTCTTCTGATGCATTCTTTCCGTTCCGTGACGGCATGGACGTACTGGCAGCAGCCGGTGCAAAAGCCGTCATCCAACCAGGCGGTTCGATGCGTGACGAAGAGGTCATCGCTGCGGCGGACGAGCATGGGTTGGCGATGGTGTTCACAGGCTACAGGCACTTCAGACACTAAAAACATTTAGCCACAGAGGCCACAGAGTACACAGAGAGGTAGGCAGGTTTTCTCTGTGATCTCTGTGATCTCTGTGGCAAAAAAGGGTTCAAATGAAAATATTAGTCATTGGTAACGGCGGTCGCGAGCACGCATTGGCTTGGCGTTTGGCGCAGGGTGTGAAGGTGCAGAAGGTGTACGTTGCACCCGGTAATGCGGGTACGGCCTTGGAAGATGGCGTGGAGAACGTCGCCATCACTGCCATCCCAGACCTCATCGCCTTCGTACAACGCGAGAACATCGAACTCACCGTCGTCGGCCCCGAAGCACCGCTGGCAGCAGGTGTGGTGGATGCGTTCCGCGCGGCAGGCTTGAAGATATTCGGCCCCACCAAAGCGGCGGCACAGTTGGAATCTTCCAAAGATTTCGCCAAGCGTTTCATGACGCGCCACAACATCCCCACTGCATTCTTCGAGACGTTCAGCGAGATCGCTCCCGCGAAGGCTTACGTCGAGAAACATGGCGCACCTATCGTCGTCAAAGCCGATGGCCTGGCCGCCGGTAAAGGCGTGGTCGTAGCGATGAGCAAGCAGGAAGCGTTCGATGCCATCGACATGATGTTGTCCGACAACAAGTTGGGCGATGCGGGTGCGCGCGTGGTCATCGAAGAATTCCTAGCTGGCGAAGAAGCTAGCTTCATCGTCATGGCAGACGGCAAGAACGTGTTGGCGATGGCGACCAGCCAAGACCACAAGCGCTTGCTCGATGGCGACAACGGCCCCAACACGGGTGGCATGGGTGCGTATTCACCCGCGCCTGTCGTCACACCAGAGATTCATGCGCGCGTGTTGCGCGAAGTCATCCAGCCCGTCATGCGCGGAATGGAAAGCGAAGGCATCACCTACACTGGCTTCTTGTACGCCGGCCTGATGATCTCGCCCGATGGCAGCCTCAAAGTATTGGAATTCAACTGCCGCATGGGTGACCCCGAGACACAACCCATCATGATGCGTTTGAAGAGCGACTTCTCCATCATCATCGAACATGCCGTGAATGGTACCTTGGACAAAGTGGAAGCGGAGTGGGATAGACGCACTGCGCTAGGCGTGGTGATGGCCGCCGCGAATTATCCTGACACACCGCGCAAAGGTGATGTCATCACTGGCTTGCCGAAGAAACTGGAAGACGGTCATGTGTTCCATGCCGGCACCACCATGCAAGGTGGCAAGGTCGTCACCAGCGGTGGTCGTGTGCTGTGCGTCGTCGCGCTTGGCGACATGGTGAAGCAGGCGCAGAACCGTGCGTATGAATTCGCTGACGCTATCCATTTTGATGGGCAGCAGATGCGACGCGACATCGGCTACCGCGCCATCGGGCGCAAATAAAAGCACCCTCACCCCAGCCCTCTCCCATGGGGAGACGGTTCCGAAGGCGGTGAGGGGGATTACCGAGAGGCGCTCTTGCATCGTTCGATTACTACCGCTCGATTACTCGCCGCCCACCTCAAGCGCGGCGGTCTCATCGCTTATCCGACCGAGTCGTGTTACGGCTTGGGTTGCGATCCACGCAATCGCAAGGCTGTTCATCGCATCCTCAAGCTCAAGCAACGTCCGCAACGTAAAGGTCTCATCCTCATCGCGTCGCAGTATGCTCAAGTCGCGCGTTATCTGAAGCCTCTCACTTCTCAAGAGCAAGCTAACTTGCAGCACGATGGCGCGCAGGCGGTAACCTATCTGATGCCCGTCAAAGATTCTGCGCCGCGTTGGTTGCGAGGCGATCACGACACACTCGCGGTGCGCCTCACCGCACATCCGCTTGCAAAACAACTTTGTCGAAGTGCGGGGGGTGCATTGGTTTCCACCAGCGCGAACCGTAGCGGATGTCGCCCCGTTAAGACCTATGCCGAGTGCGAGCGCATATTTGGAAAAAAAGTGTGGGTACTGCGCGGCAGAGTGGGTAAACGCAAGCAACCTTCGACGATCCGTGCATGGTCGGATGGTAGAATCCTGCGCAAATAGAACGCATCAATATACAAACCCAAATTCAAGCCACAGAGAACACAGAGAACACAGAGAATGATGAGCGGGCTCATCTTGCTGTGGCAATTCGAAGCGGTACTAGTGCACGGCACGACTCCCATTTGTTTTTCTCTGTGAACTCTGTGTTCTCTGTGGCTAATTATTTCGACTTTAAATCGGAGAGAACATGAGCGACATCGATTCAAGCCCCGTCAAACAATACCTTCTGCAACTGCAAGAGCTCATCGTCGATCGACTGGAGCAAGTGGACGGTAAGAAGTTCATCCGCGACAAATGGACGCGAGCCACAGGAAGCGGCGGTATCGGCAAAGGTGAGGGCATCAGTTGCATCATCGAAGAAGGCAATGTGCTGGAGCGCGGCGGCGTGGCGTTCTCGCATGTGCAGGGCGACAAGATGCCCGCTTCGGCCACTGCGCACCGCCCCGAGCTGGCGGGCTGTTCGTGGGAGGCGATGGGCGTGTCGCTGGTGATGCATCCGCGCAATCCTTATGCGCCGACCTCGCATGCCAACGTGCGCATGTTCATGGCGCACAAGCCGAACGGCGAAAAGGTGTTCTGGTTCGGCGGCGGCATGGACCTCACGCCTTACTACGGCTTCGAGGAAGATGCGATCCATTTCCACCAGATCTGCAAGAACTCACTCGCACCGTTCGATGGCGACCACCATGCAAGTTACAAGAAATGGTGCGACGAATACTTCTTCCTCAAACATCGCAACGAGCCGCGCGGTGTGGGCGGTATCTTCTTTGATGATCTGAGCGAACCGGATTTTGAATCCGCATTCGCCATCCAGCAGAGCGTGGGCGACCATTACCTGTCTGCGTATGTGCCGCTGTTGGAAAAGCGTAAAGACATGCCTTACGGTGAACGCGAACGCGACTTCCAACTGTATCGTCGCGGTCGTTACGTCGAGTTCAATCTGGTCATCGACCGTGGCACCATCTTCGGTCTGCAATCGAACGGCCGCACCGAATCCATCTTGCTCTCGATGCCGCCGCTGGTGAAATGGCGTTACGATTGGCACCCAGAAGCGGGTACGCCAGAGGCGGAGTTGTACGACAAATTCCTCGTGCCCAAGGATTGGGTATAAAACTGTAGGAGGTTCGCATGCGATCGAAAGACCATTGGGAAAACGTCTATACCACCAAGCCGACTGACTCCGTCAGTTGGTTCCAAGAGCATGCCGACCTCTCACTCGATCTCATCCGATCCACTGGCGTGGGTAAGGACGCAGGCATCATCGATGTGGGCGGTGGCGCTTCCACGCTGGTCGATGATTTGTTGGCGGACGGTTATTCCGATCTGACGGTGCTCGATCTATCGGATGCCGCTTTGGGCGTGGCGCGTAAGCGACTGGGGGATGCAGAAAAGAGTGTGCGTTGGATTGCCGCCGACATCACAGAGGTCGATCTGCCTTCCAAGCGATACGACATCTGGCATGACCGAGCCGTCTTTCACTTCCTCACCACACCTGAGCAACGCGCTGCTTATGTGCGGACTGTGTTTCGCTCAGTCAAACCCGGCGGGCATGTCATCGTCGCAGCCTTTGCGGAGAACGGTCCTTTGGAATGTAGCGGCTTACCCGTGATGCGCTACCGTCCCGATGAGTTGCACGATCAGTTCGGTGAATCCTTCAAACTGCTGGTTCATTGCACCGAGCATCACCAAACCCCATCCGGCAAGGTGCAGCCCTTTGTCTACTGCTATTGCCGCTTGTTGCCGTCCTAGATCTTTCGCAACACGATGCGGCGGAACCAACCGCCGCCGAGTGCCGGAACATCGCTCTCGATCTTTAGCTGCGGCGCGGCGCGCAGCACCTCCTCGAACACCACATCCATACGTGTCGCCATGCGGCGAGTCACCGCATTCAGCAGGCGACGCAGCGGCGCTTGTTGTCCCTCATGCAGGAACTTATCGAACAGCAATATCATGCCGCCCGGCTTCAGTACGCGTGCCGCTTCGGCAAGACAACGCTGCGGCTCAGGCACGACGGCGACGATGAGGTGCAGCACCACATAGTCGAACTGCGCATCAGCGAAAGGCAGATCCATGCTGTCACCCAAGATGAACTCCACATCCAACTTCTCTTCACGCACCTTCGCGCGTGACAGCATCGCTGGATTGAAATCGAGTGCGGTGTAGTGATGCAGCGTAGGCAGGTGCGGCAGATCGAGCCCCGTACCGACACCACTGATGAGCACCTTCTTGGGAGTGTCGGTTGGTAATGCGGCGAGCGAACGTTTGCGCGCCTCGCGCATCGGACGTTCGATGACTATGTCGTAAAGCGGTGCGATGAGGCTGTAGCTCATGCGCAGCAATGGGTTCTGGCGATAGGGCTGCTCGTTCATAGTCACTCCAGATGGGTGATGCCGGTGATCTTGGCGAGGCTGACGGCTTCGGCCAACGCTTCGATGGCTTGAGTGCGCGCGAAGCTCTTGCGCCACGCGAGTGCTATGCGGCGCGACGGCGCGGGTTTTGTGAAGGGGATGACGCTCAACAACTTGCTGCGGTAGCGCGCGCTGTTGGCGGAGGCGGGCAACACGGTGATGCCATGTCCTGAGGCCACCATGTTGCGAATGGTCTCCAGCGAGGTGCCGTGCTGTACGCTGTCGCTCTTGCGGCTACCGGGGCAAGCTTCATCAACCTGATTGCTGAAGCAGTGCCCAGCATCCAGCAGCAACACTTTCTCTTCCGCCAGTTCGGGCGGTTTGATACTGCGTCGCCCCGCCCAGCGATGTTCGTTGTCCACCACCACCTCGAACGGCTCGTCATACAAGGCATGGGTGAGGATGCTGGCATCGCCGAACGGTAGCGCAATGATGATCACATCCAGTTTGCCGTTGCGCAGCGACACCTCAAGGTTCGCGGTGATGTTCTCTTCCACCTCCAGCGGCATTTGCGGTGCGACCTTCTTCAGCGCGGGGATGAGGTCGGGCAAGAGATAGGGGCCGACGCTGTGGATGATGCCGATGCGCAACGGAGTGATGAGTTGGTGCCTTCCTTGCGTAGCGATCTCGCGGATGCGCTCCGCTTCTTCCAGCACACGCTGTGCCTGCTCTACGATAGACGCCCCGATAGGCGTGACGCTGACATCGTTTTTACCGCGCTCGAATATCTTCAGCCCCAGCTCCGCTTCCAGCTTCTGTATCGCCAGCGACAGGGCGGGTTGGCTGATGAAAACCTTCTCCGCCGCGCGACGGAAGTTGCGTTCCTGCGCCACAGCCACGATGAAGCGAAGTTCGTTGAGTGTCATGTTTGTGTCTATCTGACTAATGGGCCGATGGTGCAATAGGAACTAGCCTGTATCCCGTCTGTGCGGCAACGCCTACGATTTAGATTATAAATCATCTATTTTTGAACAATCAATTGGCTTAATGGATGACGCAAGCCTAAATTGTGTCCGTCGCAACGAACCACTGATCAACTAACCAAGGAGAACATTATGCAAAGACCAGACATCAAGACCCACGCCAACCTCGAAGCAGCCTTCGCTGGCGAATCGATGGCGCACACCAAGTACCGCTATTTCGCCGCCATCGCCCGCGCCGAAGGCAACGAGGAAGTCGCAAGAGTTTTTGAAGAGACCGCTGCGCAGGAAGTGATGCATGCGCTGGGCCACCTCGACCTGCTGTATCCAAAGTCGGAGATGACCACCGAGCGTTGCCTGCAGATGGCCATCGAAGGCGAGACCTACGAATACACCGAGATGTATCCCGGTTTCCTCAAGACCGCGCAACAGGAAGGCCACGCTGCCGCCACGGTCGAGATCAAGCAACAGATCGACGAATCGAAGGAACACGCCGAGATGTTCAAAGCCACGCTGGAAAAGGCTGCAAAACGTTTCGCGGCACTCGCTAAAGTGGAAGAGCGCCACGCTAACCAGTACCGCGCCCAATTGGCGAAGGTCACGGCTTGATAGCAACTAGATAATTAAGGAGAACGACATGAAAGTTTGGCAATGTGTGGTGTGTGGATTCATTTACGACGAGACCAAGAGGATGCCCGAAGAAGGTATCAAGCCCGGAACCAAATGGGCGGATATTCCCGAGAACTGGGCGTGCCCAGATTGCGGAGTGGCCAAAGCAGATTTTGAAATGATCGAGGTTTAGCGGACTGTAAAACTACTGCGGTGGTCATCTGCGGCGTTGCGTGGTGCTCGCTTCCTCGCCTACCCAAATGGTATGTCTTCGTCGCTGTGCGCCACGCGCCTTGCATATGACCATCCTCGCTACGTTTTCCAACCCGCTAAATATGTAGAGGAGAATTGAAATGGAACCCATCATCGTCGTAGGCAGCGGCCTCGCCGGATACTCGGTGATACGCGAGCTGCGTAAGTTGGACCGTGAGGTACCGGTCATGTTGTTGTCGCGCGACGGTGGGGATTTCTACTCCAAGCCCATGCTCTCCAACGCATTCGCGCAGAGTAAAGATGCGGCGGCACTGGTGCAGACCCCAGCGGCGGAGATGGCGAAACAACTCGGCATCACCGTGCGCTGCCACATCGAAGTACAGAGCATCGACGTGGCAGCAAAGTGCCTGACGACGACGCAAGGTGAGCTGCGCTACAGCCGACTCATACTGGCTCTGGGTGCGGATCCTATCCGCATCCCCATGCAGGGCGATGCAGCCGATGCGGTGCTGTCGGTGAACGACATCGCGGACTATGCACAGTTGCGCGAGGCCATGCAGGGTGTGAAGCGTATCGCCATCATGGGGGGTGGTTTGATCGGTTGCGAGTTCGCCAACGATTGGGCGGCCGCAGGTTTCGCCGTCAGCGTCATCGACCCCGGTCCCTACCCACTCGCCAGTCTGATGCCGCAAGCAGCGGGTTCGCAGTTGCTCACACCACTGGCTGCCATCGGAGTGGATTGGCGTTTCGGCACCTCGGTCAGTCGTGTGGATAGTGCCGCCACGGGCTACACGTTAACGCTGGCCGATGGTTCGCAACTACAAGCCGACATCGTGTTGTCCGCCATCGGCTTGCGACCCCGCATCGCGTTGGCACAAGCTGCGGGGTTGGCGGTGAATCGCGGCATCAAGGTCAATGCGCATTTGCGCAGCAGCGATGCAGACATCTTCGCATTGGGCGATTGCGCCGAGATCGAAGGTCGCGTGCAACCTTTCATCCTCCCCATCATGCATGCCGCACGCGCACTGGCGAAGACCTTGGCGGGTGAAGACACCGCGGTCGTGTTCCCCGCCATGCCCGTGGTGGTGAAGACGCCCGCGCATCCCATCGCCGTGTTGCCCGTGGCGCGTGATGTAGTAGGTGCATGGCAGACATTGGCATCCGGCAACGGCATCAAGATGGCCTTCCTCGACGCATCAGATCGCATCAGCGGATTCGTGTTGACTGGTGAGTTCGCCGCAGAACGTAGCGAGATGACGAAGCGAGTCGGCACGCCGCTGGTGGTCAATGACAAAGCTGATAACATCGCCGCAGTGGAAGGCATCAAATGAAGTTCTGATTAAGACCGTTCGTGGTGAGTGTTTTCCGTTCGCTCCCTCGATACACCACGCAAGCGCGGCACTCGGGACGAACGGAAAATTTATCGAACCATGGCTTTCGGTCTTAATCAGAACTTCCAAAGTGTTTAAGCAAGATGACAGTATCCGGTTCAATCAACATAAGGAGAACATCATGAGCAAGATCAGCCCCATCAACATCGGCATCTCCGAGAAAGACCGCAAGAAAGTCGCAGACGGTCTGGCGCGCATGCTGGCCGACACCTACACCCTCTACCTCAAGACCCACAACTTCCACTGGAACGTCACCGGCCCCATGTTTCAGACTCTGCACATCATGTTCATGACGCAATACACAGAGACATGGAACGCAGTGGACTTGATCGCCGAGCGCATCCGCTCACTCGGCTATCCCGCACCGGGCAGCTACAAAGAATTCGCCGCCCTCACTTGCATCAAAGAAAGTACAGGTAGTGTGAACGCGAAAGAAATGATCAAACAACTCGTCGCCGGACAAGAAACTGTCGTGCGCACCGCGCGTGAAGTGTTGCCCATCGCCGAGAAGGCGGGCGACCAACCAACGGTCGATCTGCTTTCAGCGCGGATGGAGGTGCATGAAAAAAACGCGTGGATGTTGCGCAGCTTGTTAGAGGAGTAAGTTGCTCGAACGAACATCGCAACTCTCACGCGTTTTTTCGGTGAAGACTCATGCGGCAGTTTCATCGCCGCGTGATGTCGGAACCAAAAGAATGCGTGGATGCTAAGGTGTCTCCTAGACGAGTAACTGAAAGGATAGACCCTCCATGCTGGCATTCTTTCGGTGAAGGCTAACGTGGTGCTTGCGCCATGTTTTGCCGCAGTCTTTTAGAAGAATAGTATTCATTCAAAGAAGAACACTAGTGTCCGGTTAAGAATCGAATAGATTCAGTTGGTTGCTGATATCTGCGTTTTCTGTCTGACCGCTGATGCTCTGTAAAGCCTGTTGAATGGGCATTTTCTCGAACAGCGTGACCGACAGAATCTGTAACAAAGTGT
>JBGSWB010000054.1:0-8271 GCA_041752675.1 Sideroxydans sp.
GAGCCATACTTCAGAATCTGACTAATCATCTGCTCAGTGCGGCGTTTGCTTCCGGCAATACTTATCCCTGCTCGGTCGCCTTTGAACACGTAGCCATTGTTGACGGCCCAGTTGTGTGCGATTGCGTATATCTCGGAGCCAAAGATTGATGGCGACCATAGACAACATGATGCTGGCTAACACCAGCACCACCAACATCTCAAGCAGCGTGAAGCCGCGTTGAGCGATCCTGAGAATCACTACTCCCAAGACCCTATGTCCGCGTCACTCCCCTCACCGCCCACCTCGCCATCCGCGCCCAGACTGACGATGTCGATCTCACCATGCAGACCGGGTTGCAAATATCGATAAGCATGGCCCCAAGGGTCTTTAGGCACGCGCTCCAAATAACCATTACCTTTCCAATTCTCAGGAACGGGCGAGACGATAGGTTTCTTGACCAATGCCGAGAGCCCCTGCTCGGTACTTGGATAGCGATGGTTGTCCAATTTGTAGAGATTCAAAGCCTGCTTGATGGAAGCGATATCGGTACGCGCCGCCGTGGCACGCGCCTCATCGGGACGGCTCATCACCTTGGGCACGATGAGTGCCGCCAGCACACCGATGATGACGATGACCACCATCACTTCGATCAAAGTGAAGCCGCGTGTGGTTTGGAACTTTTGCATTGGAACTCCCATGTTTTTTGCCTCGGATTTAAGTCAACGATACGAAGTCTAGCAAATCGAACTCGAACTAATACGACGTTCTGTCCAGAATCCGATCTGACCTATTTCGTCGAACATATCGCAGACATGTCGTAGTTGCATTTTTTGCTCTGATATACTCGCCCGACCAATTCTCGGTGTGGCACAAATGCATTCTCGCCCCATGAATACGACAGACCTCTCAGCCACATCCACATTCATGCAGCGTGGAGTACGTACTTTTTTTTCTTGGAACACGCTGGCTGTGATCGTCTTTGCAGTATTGTTGGCAAAATGGACTTGGATATTCATAGCGCCTAAAGATGCCGCCTTACCAACCACTGCCGCATGGAAAAAGACATCTGAAGCGGATCATTTGTTTGGTGATGTTCCCGCGACTGGTGCAACCTCATCGGGTAGCTTGGGGAATGTACAGTTGGTCGGTGTGTTCGCGCATCCGACAGCGGGTTTCGCTGTATTGGCCGTCGAAGGTAAGCAGGTCGGTGTGGGCTTAGGTGAGTTGGTGCTACCGGGTGCGCGCTTAGTAGAAACAAAAACCGACTATGTGTTGATCGAGCGTGGCGGAGTAAGATCACGCATCGACCTGCCCGCTGGCAAGCCTGTTTCTGGCATCATCAATTCGAACAGCCCATCAAGCCAAAGCACATCAATAGCAGAATCAGTGACACAAACCACTCAACTGTCGTCCGAACAACGTGCGGCGATGCAACAAGAGTTAGAACATTTCAGGAGAAAGCCTTGAGCATGAACACATGGCATAAATCGATCTGGCTGGGGGCGCTACTCCTAGCGTTCTCACTGCCCGTTGCGGCAGCGCAAGATGACAAGGTCTCGCTCAACTTTGTGAACGCAGACATCCAAGAAGTCATCAAAGCCATCTCGCAGATATCGAAGAAGAACTTCTTGGTCGACCCCCGCGTTAAAGGCTCTATCAATATCGTCTCCGCCACCCCCGTCAATTCCGAACTCGCCTACGACATCCTACTCTCTGCCCTGCGCTTGCAAGGTTATGCCGCAGTAGATGCGGACGGTGTGACCAAGATCATTCCCGAAGCGGACGCCAAACTGTATGTGGATGCCGTGGGTAGGTCTTCGGGTAAGGGTGACCAAATCATCACCAAGGTGTTCACGCTCAAGAATGAATCTGCGACACAGATGGTGAATGTCATCCGCCCCATGATCGCGCCGAACAATCTGGTGGTCGCACATGCCTCCAGCAATGCCTTGGTAGTCACCGACTACAAGAGCAACCTGCGCCGCATCGAGCAAGTCATCAAAGCCATCGACCTGCCTAGTGCCGATGCGCCCATCCTCATCCCCGTCAAGAATGCCTCCGCGCTGGACATCGCCACCACCATCAATAAGTTGATGCCTGAAGCTTCGACAGCGGTAGCCAGTGGTGATGGCAACCAACGCTTCGTCTTGATGGGGGATGCCCGCAGTAACAGCTTGTTGTTGCGTGCTGATAACCCGGGTCGTATCGCGCGTGTGCGCGAACTGGTCGCCAAACTGGACAATGATGGCGGCTCACCTGGCAATGTGCATGTGGTGACATTACGCAATGCAGACGCGACCAAACTAGCGCAAACATTGCGCGCAGTGATGAATGGTGACACCTCTTCCCCAGTAGCGGCTGGTTCTCCAGCGACACCGACTGGATCCGGTATCGTGCAAGCAGATGCTTCCACTAACTCCCTCATCATCACCGCATCAGAACCTATCTTCAAAAATCTGCGTAGCGTGATCGAGCGCCTTGATGTGCGTCGCCCACAGGTGTTCGTAGAGGCACTCATCGTCGAAGTGACGGCCGACAAAGCCGCCGAGTTCGGCGTGCAGTGGCAGACGCTGACCAATAATGCAGGTAACCGCATCGTCGGTGGCACCAATTTCGGTTCGACAAGCAACATCGTCAACCTCGCCACCAGCCCTACTCCTACACTGGGTGGAGGCTTGAACATCGGCGTGGTGAATGGATCGAGCAACGTGCCCGGTGTAGGACAAGTACTCAACCTTGGCATGTTGGCGCGAGCGTTGGAAACGGACAGCAACGCCAACATCCTTTCCTCCCCTAATCTGCTCACACTCGACAACGAGGAAGCCAAGATCGTCGTCGGTCAGAACGTACCTTTCATCACGGGCTCCTACGCACAGACTGCGGGGGCGACCACTGCCACGCCGTTCCAAACCATCGAGCGCAAGGATGTAGGCCTGACACTGAAGATCAAGCCACAGATACTAGAAGGTGGTTCTGTTCGCTTACAGGTATATCAAGAGGTGTCCAGCGTGGTCACAGGTGCAGCCAACACTGCAGGTGTCACCACCAACAAACGTTCCATCGAATCCAACATCTTGGTGGATAAAGAGCAGATCGTGGTGCTGGGTGGTTTGATCCAAGATTCCGTCAACGATGTGAAGAACCAAGTCCCATTGCTGGGTGACATCCCCATTCTAGGCAGACTGTTCAGCTATGAATCACGTCAACGCAGCAAGACCAACCTGATGGTGTTCATACGCCCTTATGTGATGCGCGATCAAGAAGCGTATGAAGACATCACCAAAAAACGTTACGAACAAATGAGTGATGCGCAGAAGGGGGCGGCGCTCACCTACAACTTCATGTTGCCAGTAGAAGGTGGCCCCCAACTCGATGAGTTGAAAACGTCACTCAAGATCGATGGCGACATGCCTGCCGACCAAGCAACGACCACGACCAAGCCTGAGAAAATCAAGTGAGTTTTAACATCAACCGTCGTGTGGCGCGCAAGCTGCCCTACACCTTCGCCAAATCACATGGCGTGGTGTTGACGGATTGCACCGACACCAGCGCCATCGTCATCGCACGCCATGGTGCGCGACCCGAAGCGCTGTCCGAGATCACGCGTTTGCTTGCATTGCCGACCGCAACCACCTTGGTCGATACACAACAATTCGAAAAAATACTAGCTGATGCCTACTCTCAATCGGATGACTCCGCTGCCAACTTAGTAGATGACGCTGAACAGGACATGGATCTGACCGCCCTCATCCACGACCTGCCCAAGACTACCGACCTGTTGGAATCCGAGAACGATGCGCCCGTCATCCGTATGATCAACGCCTTGCTGTCACAGGCTGTACGCGACAACGCTTCCGACATCCATATCGAACCGTTCGAGACACGTTCGGTCGTGCGCTTCCGTGTCGATGGCACATTGAAGGACGTGGTCGAGCCGCATCGTGCTTTGCATGCTGCGCTGGTTTCGCGTATCAAAGTGATGGCAGAGTTGGACATCGCCGAAAAACGTTTGCCGCAAGATGGCCGTATCGCACTGCGGCTGGGCGGTCGTCCGGTGGACGTGCGCATCTCTACATTGCCCACAGCACATGGCGAACGTGTCGTGATGCGCCTGTTGGATAAAGAAGCAGGGCGCTTGAATCTAGCCAAGCTGGGCATGAGCCCTGCCGCGTTGCAACAGATACAAGAATTGGTGAAACAACCGCACGGCATCATCTTGGTCACCGGCCCTACAGGTTCTGGTAAGACCACCACGCTATATGCCGCACTGTCTTGCGTGGATGCCAGCGTGACCAATGTGATGACGGTGGAAGACCCGGTCGAATACGACCTCGACGGCATCAGCCAGACGCAGGTCAACCCGCGTATCGAGATGGATTTTGCACGTGCCTTGCGCGCCATCCTGCGCCAAGACCCGGACGTCATCATGATCGGTGAGATACGTGATTTGGAGACCGCACAGATCGCCGTGCAATCCAGTCTGACGGGTCACCTCGTTCTCGCCACCCTGCACACCAACGATACGGCAAGCAGCATCACCCGTCTCACAGACATGGGCGTCGAACCTTTCTTGCTGTCATCGAGTTTGATCGGCGTGTTGGCACAACGCTTGGTACGCCGATTGTGCCCAGCATGCAAAGAAGCCTACACACCGGATGCGAATGAATTGGTAGTTTTGGTCAAAGCAGGCAAACCCGCTCAACTGTACCGCCCCAAGGGCTGTGCTGCCTGCGGCAACATCGGCTATCGCGGACGCACGGGCATCTATGAACTACTGGTCGTGGATGATGGCTTACGCCGCATGGTGCACGCCCACGATAGCGACCAACAACTGCGTGAATACGCACAACGCAACGGCATGTTGAATCTGCGCGACGATGGATTACGTTGGGTGGTAAGTGGCGATACGTCACTGGAAGAAGTCATCCGCGTCACACGCGATTGATGTCATGCCAGCCTTCCACTACCAAGCCCTAGACACGGCAGGCAAACAACAAAGCGGCATCATCGAGGCCGACTCAGCGCGTAACGCGCGCAACCAGTTACGCGACTCTGGCTTGTTCGTTCTAGAAGTAGAAACGACCACTGAACAGAATAAAAAAGTCTCGTTCAGCTTCTCACGGCGCAAACTTTCTCTGGCCGACTTAAGTCTGCTATTGCGCCAACTCGCCACCTTGCTTGAAGCAGGATTACCACTAGAGCAATCGCTATCTGTACTCATCGAACAAAGCTCAAATCAATATCAACACGGACTGTTGGCCGCGATACGTGCTGATGTGTTGGCAGGCCAGACCTTGGCGCAAGCTGTGGCGCAACACCCCAACGACTTCCCAGAATTGCATCGCGCACTCATCAAAGCCGGCGAAGCTTCCGGCGAACTCGACACCGTGATGGACAAACTCGCCACCTACAGCGAGAACCAACACGCACTGCAACAAAAGGTTGGACTCGCTTTCGTCTATCCCGCCATCGTCACGGCGGTAGCCATCCTCATCGTGGGTGGGCTGTTGTTCTACGTCGTGCCACAAGTCGTATCCGTATTCGAGCAGTCGCACCAACAACTGCCGCTACTCACCCGTAGCCTGATCTGGCTCACCGACGGACTCGCTGCCGCATGGCCATATCTATTGGTGTTACTGGTCGCTGGTGTGTTCGGTGCAAGGCATCTGCTGAAACAAGAAAGTGTGCGTGCCAGTTTGCATCGCAAGATGCTGCACGTACCCGTGCTCGGCAGGCTCATCCAAGGCGTGAACACTGCACGCATGGCTAGCACCTTGTCCATCTTGTTCGGTAGCGGTGTACCGCTACTCACCTCACTCTCCGCCGCATCTGGAGTGGTCGGCAATCTACCCATGCGTTACGCCTTGGACGAAGCGGCGCGCAAAGTGCGCGAAGGGGTGAGCTTGAGCCGCGCCCTCGCTGTCTCGGGTCTGTTCCCTCCCGTGCTCATCCATCTCATCGCCAGCGGTGAGCAGAGCGGCAAACTCGATGTCATGCTCAACCGCGTTGCCAAGCAACAAGAGCAAGAAGTCAGTGGCTTCGTCAGCACCCTCACCTCGCTACTCGAGCCTATCCTCATCCTCATCATGGGGGCTGTGGTACTGGTCATCGTGCTCGCCATCCTGATGCCTATCATTTCGATGAATCAGCTCATCAAGTGAGCCTATTATTGTGGCAAACTAGCGCCCGTCTCTGATCCCCAATATAACTATCTTGCAACCTTACGAGCTCTTCATTGGTCTTCGCTATACCCGCGCCAAGCGCCGCAACCATTTCATCTCTTTCATCTCCCTCATCTCTATGCTGGGCATCGGACTGGGCGTGATGGCGCTGATCGTGGTGTTGTCGGTGATGAACGGCTTCCAGAAAGAGATCCGCGCGCGCATCCTTGGCGTCACGCCGCACCTACAGATCAGTAGCGATGGCGGTCAGTTGGTTGATTGGAAGTCCGCATTAGGCACGATTGCCAAACACCCCGATGTGCGTGCCGCTGCCCCGTTCGTCAATGGACAGGGCATGGTGTCAGTGAGTGACCGTGTGGAAGGTGTGATGGTGCGCGGTATCTTGCCGGACGCTGAGCAACAGCTGACCGCGCTCGGCGACAAGATGAAGAGTGGCAGCCTGGATGATCTGCGCTCGGGTGAATTCAACATCGTGCTCGGGGTTGATCTGGCGCGCGCGCTGGGTGCACATGTAGGCGAAACAGTCTTGCTCATCACGCCACAAGGTCAAGTCACCCCTGCTGGCATGATGCCGCGCCTGAAACAATTCCACGTGGTCGGCATCTTCGAGATCGGCATGTCGCCTTATGACAACGCGCTCGCACTCATCCACCTTGAAGACGCGCAGAAACTCTATCGCATGGGCGAATCGGTCAGCGGCATCAGCGGCAGTCTGAACGATCTCGACCGCGCGCCTCAAGTAGCGCGTGAGTTAGAGAAACAGTTGCCGATGGATACCTACGCCACTGACTGGACGCGCCAGAACGCCAACTATTTCGCCGTCGTCGCGATGGAGAAGAAGATGATGTTCATCATCCTCTCGCTCATCGTGCTGGTCGCCGCTTTCAACATCGTATCCACCTTGGTGATGGCTGTAACCGACAAACAAGCCGACATCGCCATCCTGCGCACGCTCGGTGCCTCACCCAAGAGCATCATGCAGATATTCATGGTGCAAGGCATGTTGATCGGACTCATCGGCATGGCGCTGGGCGTATTGGGCGGCGTGCTACTTGCGCTCAACATCAGCACGATTGTGCCTTTTATCGAACAACTGTTCGGAGTGCAGTTCCTCTCCAAAGAGTTCTACTACATCAGCGAACTGCCCTCTGATCTGCAAAAGGCAGACGTATTTATCGTCGCGGGGATGTCCTTCCTCATCAGTCTGTTCGCCACGATTTATCCAAGCTGGCGCGCATCCAAGGTGCAACCAGCGGAGGCATTACGCTATGAGTAATAGGATTGAGGATTTAGGATCGAGGAATGAGCCAGTAATTTCGTGCCGCGACTTAAACAAGACCTACTCACAGGGCGACTTGAGCGTGTGCGTGTTGAAGGGGGTCAATCTTGAAGTTGCTCAAGGGGAGCGTATCGCCATCGTCGGCGCATCCGGTTCGGGTAAAAGCACCCTGCTCCATCTGCTCGGCGGACTCGACACCCTCACCAGCGGCAGCGTGAGCATCCTCGGGCAGGATGTAGCCAAGATGAATGAGACACAACGTGGCGAGTTGAGAAACAAGTCGCTCGGCTTCGTCTATCAGTTTCACCATCTGCTAGCCGAATTCACCTCGTTGGAGAATGTCGCTATGCCCCTGTTGATTCGCGGCATGAAACCTGCCGAAGCGCATCCACAAGCGGCTGCGATGTTGGAGCAGGTCGGCCTTGCTCAACGAGTGCGTCACCTGCCCGCCGAACTCTCTGGTGGCGAACGTCAACGTGTCGCCGTCGCGCGCGCCCTAGTCACTCAACCTGCCTGCGTACTCGCTGACGAACCCACTGGCAATCTAGATCGCGCCAGCGCCAGCGCCCTGTTCGACCTCATGCAGACCCTCAATGCAAGACTCAACACCAGCTTCATCATCGTCACCCACGACCTCGAACTCGCTGGCAAGATGCAGCGCCAATTGAAGTTGGTGGATGGCGTGTTACAAGACTCTTAAGTTGATTGGAATGTGAATCATGCGCGTCGCGGCTTTGCTCTTGGCACTCTTCAGCTTACCAATTCATGCTGCCGAACCTGTCGCCACAGATACCTCAACGCAGAAAAAAAGTGAGCCCGAGTCGCTCT